>CAUDRX010000156.1 GCA_958451915.1 uncultured Peptococcaceae bacterium | reverse complement strand
GCGAGATTTCTCCTGCCATGCTGAAAGAATGTCATGTCAGATATGTGATCGTTGGTCACAGTGAACGGCGTCAGCTTCTTGGCGAGAGCGATGCCTTTGTTGCAAAAAAATATCATTTCTGTACCGCGCATGGCCTTGTACCGATCCTTTGCGTTGGAGAAAGTTTAGCACAGCGTGAAGCTGGAGAAGCAGAAATGTGGTGTAAGGCACAGCTGGACGCTGTTTTCGCTGATGCGGAGAATCTGCCGGAAGAGATTGTAGTGGCTTATGAACCAATCTGGGCCATTGGCACAGGAATGACTGCGACATCTGCTGATGCACAGCAGATGATCGGTGCATTACGCGTCCATCTTGGCGATCTCATCGGGCAGGAGCGTGCAGCGTCTGTGCGCATGTTATATGGTGGCTCTGCAAAAGCGAGTAACATTAAGAGCCTGATGGCAGAAAAAGACATTGATGGTGGGCTCATTGGCGGAGCCAGTCTGAAGCCGGAAGATTTCTTCGCGCTGATCAATGAAGGAAGTGCTGATCATGCATAATCCTGTTGTATTGATGATATTAGATGGCTGGGGGATTGATCCTGACTGTACGTACAATGCGGTATGTCAGGCAGAAACGCCTGTCTTGGATGGCCTATTGAAAAAATGCCCGCACGCAACATTGCAGGCAAGTGGTGAGGCTGTCGGACTGCCGGAAGGACAGCAGGGTAACTCGGAAGTTGGTCATCTTAACCTTGGCGCTGGTCGGGTGGTCTACCAGGACCTCCTGCGCATCAGCCGTGATATCGCTGACGGCAGTTTTGAAACGAATGCTGCTTTTGTAAAGATGATGATGCGCCTCAAAGAAGAGGGACATGCGCTGCATCTGATGGGGCTCTTGTCTGATGGCGGGGTGCATTCGCATCAGTCACATCTCTACGCGTTGCTTGCTCTGGCGAAGAAGATGGGGCTGACACGTGTTTATGTGCATGCTTTCATGGATGGACGCGATGTTTCACCAACGTCAGGTATTGGGTATCTGGCACAGCTTCAAGCTGAGATGGATACGATCGGTGTTGGTCAGTTGGCTACTGTCAGTGGCCGGTACTATGCGATGGACCGCGACAAGCGTTGGGAGCGTGTTGAACGAGCCTGGCAAGCGATGGTCCATGGAGAAGGTCAGATCGTTGACGATGTACAGCAGGCAATGCAGGCATCTTATGATAGTGGTGTGACCGATGAATTTATCGTGCCGATGGTTTGTGCTGGTGTGGATGGGTGCATACAGGAAGAAGATGGCGTTATTTTCTATAACTTCCGTGCCGATCGCGCAAAACAACTGAGCCGCAGTTTTGTAGATCCTGATTTTGACAGCTTTGATCGGAAAGGTTTCTCGCATGTGGCGTTTATCAGCATGACAGAATATGATGTCAGCTTGAATATGTTTCTTACAGTGGCTTATCCGCCGTTGGTGCTTTCCAATACGCTGGGCGAATGGCTGTCGAAGAAGGGGAAACATCAGCTTCGTACGGCAGAAACAGAAAAGTATGCCCATGTGACATCGTTCTTTAATGGTGGTGTTGAAGCGCCAAACGAAAATGAAGACCGTGTATTGAACCCATCGCCTAAAGTCGCTACATATGACCTTCAGCCGGAGATGAGTGCGGAAGCCGTGGCAGATACTGTCGTAAAGGGCCTTGAGAGTGGAAAATATGACTTTATCCTCGTGAATTTTGCAAATCCGGATATGGTTGGGCACACTGGGGTGCTTCAGGCGGCGATACAAGCCATGGAGGCTGTCGATAAAGCAGTTGGTCGCGTTACCCAGGCGCTCGAAGCATGTGGCGGTAAGATGATCATTTGTGCCGACCATGGAAATTGCGAAAAAATGGCTAATGAAGATGGTTCGCCATTTACTTCCCATACGACCAATCCTGTTCCGGTCATTCTGGTAGGAGATGTGCGCGGGATTCACGAAGGAAAATTGTCTGATATTGCGCCGACGATATTGGAACTGATGCAGCTCGATCAACCTGCAGAGATGACAGGTTCTTCTTTATTAGACTCATAAAAGGAGATAGAAAAATGGCAAAGATTGAACGTATTGTTGCAAGAGAGATTTTGGATTCCCGTGGCAATCCTACAGTGGAAGTTGATGTTGTTACAGAATATGGTGACCTTGGTCGCGCAGCGGTACCATCTGGTGCCTCTACAGGTGCTTTTGAAGCTGTAGAACTGCGCGATGGCGACAAAGCTCGTTATCTTGGAAAAGGTGTGACGAAAGCCGTTGGCTTTGTCAATGATGAAATAGCGCCACATCTCATTGGCTGGGATGTCAGTGATCAGACTGCGATCGATGCAGAGCTGATCCGTCTCGATGGTACTGAGAACAAGGGCAAGTTTGGTGCGAATGCCATCCTCGGTGTTTCTCTGGCGTGTGCAAAAGCAGCGGCAATGGATGCAGGGCTGCCACTCTACCGTTATATCGGTGGCGCAAACGCAAAAGTCCTGCCAGCCCCAATGATGAACATCCTCAATGGCGGGAAACATGCCGACAACAATGTCGATATCCAGGAATTCATGGTCATGCCACTGGGTGCGCCAAGTTTCAAAGAAGCATTGCGTATGGGGACTGAGGTCTTCCATTCTCTTAAGTCTGTCCTGAAAGCAAAAGGTTACAATACGGCTGTAGGTGATGAAGGCGGTTTCGCGCCAAACCTCAGCTCCAATGAAGAGGCCTTTCAGGTTATCGTAGAAGCCATTGAAAAAGCAGGCTTCAAGCCAGGCGAAGATGTTTACCTTGCGATCGATGTGGCCTCCTCCGAGCTTTACAAGGATGGGATCTATCATTTGGCAGGGGAAGGTGTCGATCGCACCGCCAGTGAAATGGTTGATTTCTACGAAGCCATGCTTGATAAATATCCTATCATCTCTATCGAAGATGGTCTCTACGAAGATGATTGGGAAGGCTGGAAAGAAATGACTGAACGCATCGGCAAACGTGTCCAGCTCGTTGGGGACGATCTCTTTGTGACCAACACCCGTCGTTTGATCCGTGGTATTGACGGTGGCGTTGCCAACAGTATCCTCATCAAAGTCAACCAGATCGGTACGCTGACCGAGACCCTCGAAGCGATCGAGATGGCAAAAGAAGCAGGCTACACAGCTGTGGTTTCCCATCGTTCCGGGGAGACTGAAGACACCACAATCGCCGACATCGCCGTTGCTACCAACGCAGGGCAGATCAAGACCGGTGCGCCATCCAGAACAGACCGTGTGGCAAAATATAACCAGCTTCTGCGTATTGAAGAAGAACTTGGTGATCGCGCAACTTATCGTGGCAGAGAAGGCTTCTACAATTTGAAATAAAAAACCTTGCGCGTCAGAGCATGATGTGCTATCATTTATAAATGGCTGGAAATATTGGCCTATTTTCGGATTAAGGAGGATAACGTACGATGCATACTGTATTGCAGATTCTGCAGATCATCTGCTGTTTGGGCGTCATTGCGACAGTCTTGCTGCAGTCCGGACGTAGTGCTGGTTTATCTGGCTCCATCAGTGGCGGTGCAGAAACATTTCTGGGCAAGAAAGGCCTTGATGATCAGCTTGCAAAAGCATCTGCTGTTTTTGCCCTGTTATTCATGGTTCTGTCTTTTGTACTGACCATGTTGTTAGGTTAATCAATATAACGATGCACCTTTTCGTGTGCATCGTTTTTTTATGGAAAGGGAAGAGATATGTATATCAACAAGAATTTTCTCGAGTTCATGTTTTCTGGCAAAATGCACTACAAAGGCGCTCTGGATGATTATTTTATCGTCAAAGAACCGCAGGGTGTTCTTGTTGTAACAAAAGGCCGGATGGTCATGGCTGATCCATATGCCATCAATTATGGTGCTGTGATCACTGAAGATATTCCGAACGGCAAGTTCCCGGTCAGCACTTTTACAGTCCACCTCGAACCACATGATGAAGTCCGGGTTGCTGGATTTCTGGTGCAGTTTGTGGAAAATGAAGATGAAGAGCCGATTGTGCCGGATGAATGGAAGATGTGCCTGCCGGCCGATATCGATGCTAGAGAAATCCCTGATGATGGCTTTTATGGCGTTTCGACTGAAAGTGGTAATGTCGCGATTTGCGCAGAGCAGACTGTGGGTTGGCTGTTAGAGCACCTGGAAGATTCTGCCCATGTACTCGAAGATATTGAAAAGCAGCTGAGTGCAACGTACTTTGCCAATGGCGGCGTTGCAAATGCAAAGCTGCCAGGTATTGATGCTAATGTATTTGTCATTGTTGGCGGAGAATCCGGACAGGCATATCCTGCCTACTGGGGCTATAAAGATGGTAAGGTCGTGTGCATGGCCATTGATTTTTTAGCAGTTGATTGATGAGTTTTGCTTGACTGTGAGCGGATTTCTCGGTATCATTCCAATAGGGCACCCTTTGTGAAGAAGGGCCATGTTTGTGATATCGTCCCTATTCAACAGAATAGGGATTTTTTTTTGGATAAACAAGGAGGAAGTTTATGACAAAATACATCTTTGTTACTGGTGGCGTTGTTTCTTCGATCGGGAAAGGGATCGTGGCTGCATCCTTGGGCCGCCTTTTGAAGAACAAAGGGTATAAGATCACCATCCAGAAATTTGACCCATATATCAATGTTGACCCAGGAACAATGAGCCCATATCAGCATGGTGAAGTTTTTGTGACTGAGGATGGTACCGAGACCGACCTCGATCTTGGTCACTATGAACGCTTCATCGATATCAATCTGAATAAGTACTCTAATGTCACGACTGGCAAGGTATATTCGGAAGTTATTCGCAAAGAACGCCGCGGTGATTATCTGGGTGCTACAGTCCAGGTTATCCCTCATATCACCGATATGCTCAAAGAAAAGATCCGCCGTGCAGGTGAAACATCTGATGCGGAGATTGTTATCACTGAGGTCGGTGGGACAGTTGGTGATATCGAGTCTACGCCGTTCATCGAAGCGATCCGTCAGATGAAGAGTACTGTTGGGGCAGATAATGTATTGTATATTCATACAACCTTGATCCCTTATCTTCATGCAGCTGGCGAGATGAAGACCAAACCAACCCAGCACAGCGTAAAAGAGCTGCGCGGTATGGGTATTCAACCAGATATCCTGGTCGTGCGTACCGAAAAAGCCATGAGTCAAAGCATGCGGGATAAGCTTGCCTTGTTCTGTGACGTTGAGCCAGAGGCGATCATTGAATCCAGAGACGCAGACATCCTTTATCAGGTGCCATTGAACCTTCAGGCTCAGGGCATGGATGACATCGTTTGCCGTAAACTTAAATTAGAGACGCGCCCAGCTGATATGACAGAATGGAAAGCGCTTGTTGATCGCATCGGTAATATTAAGCAGAGCGTGCGCATTGCTCTCGTTGGGAAGTATGTTCAGCTTCACGATGCCTATCTTTCTGTCGTTGAATCTTTGAGCCACGCAGGCTTCTATCATGAAGTTGAGATCCATATCGACTGGGTTGATGCAGAAGCACTGACAGAAGAAAAGGTAAGTGAAAAACTTTCTGGCGTCGATGGCATTCTTGTGCCAGGTGGCTTTGGGGAACGCGGTATTGA
>CAUDRX010000155.1 GCA_958451915.1 uncultured Peptococcaceae bacterium | reverse complement strand
ATATAGTAGCATTAAACGGCGGGTCCTATCAACCACTTTTCTTGAAATTATCAACGTTTCTTTTGCATCTGCCATAACGTTTCAGAAAAGCCCGTCAGCATCATAAATGATTAACCGCTTCAAAGGATGCTATTCAGTTCTCAACATCCACGTCTTTGATATACTTTGCCGGGATCCCACCCACGATCGTATTCGGCGCAACGTCTTTATTCACCACAGCTCCCGCAGCGACAATTGCCCCATCGCCAATCGTCACACCCGGAAGGATGGTTGCATTCGCACCGATCCATACGTGCTTGCCAATATGCACCGGACGTGCATACATGCCACCACGCCGAGCTGGATCCTGCAAATGATTCAACGTCGCAATGACTACATTATGACCAATGAGTGCGCCATCATCAAGGGTAACACCGCCCTGATCCTGAATTTTTACGCCGCTATTGATAAAAACATGCTTCCCAATCTTAAGGTTTTTTCCGCAATCTGAAAAAAACGGCGGAAAAAAGCCCACTCCTTCTCCTACTTCACGACCAGTCAACTCACAAAAAAGTGCATGGATTGTCTCAGGTTTCCGATCACATGAATTAAGCTTCTCACAGATGCGAATGGCCTCTTCAGAAAGTTTGTGCATCATCAGATGGACATCAGACTTTCCTTCCAGAACTTCACCGCTGTCCATAACCGCCAAAAATCCGTCCAGTGTCATCACTCATTCCCCTTTCATTATCAACGAAATCCTACACTACTATTTTACGCCAACGCTCGGCCCATCACCAATACCCATCACGCAGAACCTGTTATGAATTCTGCTCATAGAAAAGGCAGCTCACAAAAGAGCTGCCTCTCATTCACTCGTGGCCACGTCCGTGGTGACCATGGTTGCCGTACATCTGGCCGTTTCCATTTGCAGAGCAAGCCCCATTATTACCACCGGAACCGCTGCCCGTTCCCTGCTCTGTCTGCGCAGAACCAGCGTCTGTGCCCTGATATTGAGCCAGAAGGTCACGCAGTTCACGCATTGTTTTATTCTTCACGTCTTCTGGCGTAATAGCAGGATCATAGGTCAGAAGTTCCTGATACATGTGATATTTTCCGCAGGAGAGCCCAACGTCATGAGCATCTGTCAACTGCGCCTGATTACTCGCAAGGCTGTAACAGTGAGCATTTTCGTGATGCGCCATACAGTCAGAAACATAAGCAAGCACAGCATCGCTCTGCGCCGTATCATCCCCCGACTGCACCACTGCGATCGAAAGCTCTTCGCCGCGTGCCAGCGCATCGAGGATCGTAGGGTCTTCCATCAAAGCATCCACAGCATCATCGTACGCCATATTCCGCACATTCAGCGCTTCTGCAAGGGCCACACCATCATCGTTGTAACCATTCACAGCAGTAACGCGGTCAAAACAGTTAATATCCATCTCGAGTGACGGATTGACATCAATGCTGAGGACCGTTGTCGGTGTGAAATAAAGATGATGGCCGCTCAGACCCAATGCCGCCAACAGACCAACTGCCAACGCCACGATCGGGATCAGCCGCCGAGGACGTTGTGTCTGCCGCTCTTCGCGCATCGCCGCGATCACCGCCTGTGTAGACAACGTTTTCAGTGCATCGTCTGCCTGTACCGCATCAAAGGCGTCTTTGAATCTTGTCATCCATCCTCACCTCCCAGCACATCCCGCAAAAGTGCACGACCGCGTGTCAGCTGTGTGTAGACTGTGTTTTCTTTGCTTCCAAGGATCCTGGCGATCTCCGGCGCAGTATAGCCTTCATAATAATGCAGATAGAGCACACGGCGATATTTCTCCGGTAACGCGAGCACCGCTTCCAGCACCTCGGACTGATCTTCCTGGGTGCCAATTTTTTCAACATATTCATCAATAGGCACAGTATTGCGCTTAAAGAAACTTTTCAGAAGATCTTTACACGCGTTGATCGTCACACGGATGAGCCAGGCTTTTTCATGCGCCTCACTCTGAAACGCGACATCGCTCATCGCATATTTGAGAAAAACCGTCTGAAAAATATCTTCGGTGTCGGCCGCGTTTTTCAGATGGATGAAGCAAATGCGCTTCACCGTATCCGCATAATTTTCGATCGCAAGACAGACCGCTTCTTCACTGCGCATACCTGCGCCCCCTCTTTATGATTGAATATTACCAACGACAGCCGTGATGCCCATTACCATGGCCGCCACCGTTGCTGCACCCGTGATGACCGAAAGCATAGTTATCGCAGACACCATCGCCATTCGCATCAACGTACTGTCTGTGTCCGGCGCCACAGTTATCACAGATGCCATCACTGTTCGCATCAACGTATTGCCCGCAGCCGTTAGCATGGTTGTCACAGATACCATCGCCGTTTGCATCAACATAATTGATACCTGAAGCTACTCCTGTTTCACTTCCGGCACCTCTGCCAAAACCGTGACCAGCAGCTGACATCGCAGTTGGCAACATCAAAACCATCAAAAGTCCGACAAGGATCAGCGCTAAAGTTTTCTTTTTGTTCTTCATGAGAAAAACCTCCTTCAAAAATGTTTTCACTATGAATACGATTGAAAAAGCCAAATCCTTTCACGCTGATTAAAATATTTTAAGTTTAATCCTTACTCTTTGATGACAAGTGCAGCGATCGGCGGATAATTGGGACGGTTCAAAAAATCGCTTACTACCACTGTAAATCTTTCGTGATCGAGCGCGCGCAGATACGCCAATACAGCATCCCGCTCCTCAAACCCTGTATCACCACCGTGATAAATGCAAACCGTCATAAAACCTCCGGGCCGTAACAATTCCAGCCCTACATCGAAGGCCTGTAACGTCGTCGCAGGCTCTGTCGCTACCCGATGGTCAGCACGCGGCAGATATCCCAGATTAAATACGATGGCATCCACCGACCCCGGCGCCGCATAGTCCGCCATCTTCGTATGACTCTCGAGAAACACCTGCGCCGAAAGCCCTGCCTTTGCGAGCCGGGCCCTTGTTGCCTGCACCGCCTCTGACTGAATATCAAACGCCAGCACTCGCCCCTCTCGACCGACAAGCCGACAGAGCAGTTCCGTATCATGGCCGCGCCCAGCCGTCGCATCAATGCATAACGCACCAGGCTGGATCTGCGCACGCCACCAACGCTGCACCAGTGTGATCGTGTTGAGTGTTTGCATGGCTCCACATCCCCCCATTATCGACCCTATTATACAAGCTTGTGCGCCGGCTGTCCACGCACACAAAAAACCTGGCAGCAATAGCCGGGCCTGTTTTTATGATCAATTATTCTTCATGTCCATGATCGTGATGATGCCCGCCGCATTCACCAGCATGTTCGTGCTTATGGCAGACAGAGCCAGTAGAAACAAGATCGCCAGCGAGATAACGCTTTGCACAATCTTCGGCTGTACCAGACGCTCCAACAATGACTTCAATGTTCCGCTGATTAAAGATGTCGATGGCACCCTGACCCATACCACCAGAGATCACCACATTAACGCCAAGATCACCAAGATAGTTTGGCAGGAACCCCGGCTTATGCCCAGGGTTTGGAATACTCTCATGCTTTGTAATGACATCATTTTCTGCATCGAAGATATTAAAGTTCTCGCAATGCCCAAAATGTTCCGTGGTCATTGTACCTGTACTAGCTACTGCGATTCTCATATAAATACGCCTCCAAAAATTTTATTCATCAAGCATGCTGACAGCTTTTTCAAATATCTCATATAAAGCGTCTCGCGCCGGACAATCTACTGCTGCAACGCTTTGTCCAGCATTGATCGCTTGAGGGACTGTATTATCATACGGGATCACCCCTAAAAACGGGATCTGATCTTCAGCACAAAAAGCCCTGATCGATTCGGTGTTTTCAGGGCTGACATTGGCTTTATTGACACAGATCGCCACCTTTGTCCTGAACCCCTTGCACGTCTGCACAATACGCATCAGATCACTGAGCCCTGACACCGATGGCTCAGCCACCAAAAGCACCATATCCACACCGCTCACTGATGCGATCACAGGGCACCCAATTCCCGGAGAGCCGTCAATGATCGCCAGATCTGCCATGCTATTCTGGACCAGTGTCTTCTTAACTTCTGTGACCAACTTGCCAGAATTTCCACGCCCCATTTTTAAACAAGCGGTTGAAAACACGGCATCTTCACGATAAAGCGACTGCTCCCCTGCAACATCATCGTGTAAACGTACCGCGTGTTGTGGGCAGACCGCGGTACATACGCCACACCCTTCGCAGGCTATAGGATCAACTACGAATCCATTACCTGCCCGACGAATCGCATCAAACCGACAGTGCGTCAGGCAGATCCCGCAACCATTGCATACAGCAGATTCGATAAACGCTTTTTGCCCGCCAAGATATGGCTTTATCTCAGGCAATGTACTAAAATTGCTGACCAGGTGGAGATTCGGCGCATCAACATCACAATCTGCAAAAGCGCGTGCTTGCGCAAAAGCGATAAATGCAGCTGCCGTTGTTGTTTTCCCTGTGCCACCTTTACCGCTAAGGATCAGTAACTGCTTCATACCCTGATAACCTCCTCGATCTGCCTCCATAAGCCATCGAAAGCGCTACGCACAGTTTCATCAGCTTCACTGGCAATCAGACCCCTTGCACCATAGCGTGCCACTGCTTCACTGTATGGAATATGCGCTAACACAGGGATCCTTTTTTTTCTACAAAGGTCATCGATCAGAGTGTCCGCTTCACTTGCTTTATTCACGATCACAGCACAAGGCTTGTTCAACACATGCACCAGTTCTGCAACCATTTCAAAATTATGAGCGCCAAATACCGTCGATTCCGCTACAAGCAAACAAAGGTCTGCATCTTTGATGCTCTCAACGACCGAACAGGCACTGCCTGGGGGACTGTCAATAATGACATGTACTGCATTGCTCTTCTCGGCGATCTTCAAAAGATCGTGGATAATACCAATGCCTGAGGATTCACCAATGTTCAAAAAACCTGAAGCCACTTGTACTTGTCCATGAACCCCTTCTTCAATATGCCCAATCTCAGACGGGACCTCTTTCACAGCATCCGATGGACAGATCAGCTGACAGCCACCGCAGGAATGACAGACATCCTTAAAGACCATTGGGCTCTTTCCAACATAAGCCAAAGCATTAAAACGGCAAAAAGACACACATCGACGACACCCAGTACATTTTTCTGTCTCAAATTCCGGCAATAATTTGTTCACTGAGTACTGCTTAACAAACTGTGGTTTAAAAAACAAATGCCCATTAGGCTCTTCAACGTCACAATCCAAATATAAGGCAGACGGCGCTGTCACTGCCAGGTTCACTGAAACAAAGGTTTTCCCTGTGCCGCCTTTACCGCTCAAAACAGCGATCTTCATAAACGATCACCCCTGATGATGGAATCCTTCATGGATAGCCGTTAAAGAAGATAACCTTTCTTCTGTAAATGCCTCAAGATTTTCCTGAGCAGTTCCTGAGATCGATTGGAACATCTTTACGCCAGCCGCATTTAACACTTTTACAGCATTCTCACCGCAGCGTGGAGTGATAAGCGCTTCTACACCTTGATCGATCACCATCTGTGCGGCCT
>CAUDRX010000154.1 GCA_958451915.1 uncultured Peptococcaceae bacterium | reverse complement strand
TAAACGATGTGTTCGTGGCAAAAAAACCGTCTGTGACCGCACTGTTTCGGTACGGTCACAGACGGTTTTTCTTTACACCAGATCTTGCAGATAACGTCCGGTGACACTTTCGGAATCCTTTGCGATCACTTCCGGCGTGCCGCAGGCAACGATTTGTCCGCCGCTTTCCCCGCCGCCCGGGCCCATATCAATGATATAATCACTGTTAGCGATCATGTCAAGGTCGTGCTCGATAACGACAACAGTCGCACCTTGATCGATAAGACGCTGAAAAATGGTGATCAATGTGCGCACATCAAGCGGATGCAAACCAATGGTTGGTTCATCAAAGACAAAAACAGCATCGCTCTGCTCGCGCCCGATCTCTGCTGCAAGCTTAAGACGCTGCGCTTCACCACCAGAAAGTGCCGGCGTGCCCTCACCCAATGTAAGATAGCCAAGTCCAAGATCGCTCAGAGTCTGTAAACGTTCATGGGCTTTTTTGATGTCCCGCGTCTGCGCCAGCGCCTCATCGACAGTAAGCGCGAGCATCTCTGGCAGAGAACACCCCTCCTTCTCCGATGCGCCTTTCGGCACGCGTTTAATGCACCCTGCAGTTTCGCTGTAACGTGAGCCGCCGCAAGCCGGGCAAGTGATCTCGACATCTGGCAGGAACTGTACATCCATTGTGATCTGTCCCGTGCCATCGCATTCACTGCAGCGCAGACTGCCGGTGTTGTACGAAAAAGCACCCGCCTTATATCCCGCTTCCCTGGCCTGCGGTGTTCGTGCAAAAGCCCGGCGCAGTTCATCCATCACGCCCGCATAAGTGGCAACGGTCGAGCGTACATTTGTACCAATGGGTGTTGCATCAATGAGGTTTACGCGATGGATGCCTTCAGCTTCAATGGCTCTCACATGCACCGGCAGCGCGGTTTCCTTAATGAGCGCTGTCAGAGCCGGCACCAGGCTTTCCAGAATGAGGGTTGTCTTGCCGCTGCCAGATACACCTGTCACACAGATGAGACGTCCCCTTGGAAGATCCAGATCCAGGGCCTGCACTGTATGCAGGGGTGCCGTTTCCAAATGGATCCTCCCCTGATCAAACATCGCGGTTTCTGTCACCCGCTCTCGCACCCAGAGCGCTTTCCCTGTCAGAAACGGCCCGATCAGCGAATGCGGATCTGCCGCCACCTCTGCGACTGTTCCCTGACTGAGCAAACGACCGCCATTAGCCCCGGCACCAGGTCCCAGCTCTATGAGATGATCAGCCGCGCGCAGGACACGCGTATCATGATCCACCAGCACCACAGAATTGCCATGTGCCAAAAGATCTTCGATCACACCAAGAAGTCCATCCACATTCACTGGATGCAATCCAATAGAAGGTTCATCCAGCACATAGAGCACGCCCGTCGTGCGATTGCGCACGGCGCGCGCCAACTGTACACGCTGTCTTTCCCCGGTCGACAGCGTATTTGAAGCGCGATCCAGCGCAAGATAGCCAAGCCCAAGGTCGATCAGGCGCTTCGCCGTATGCAGGAACTGATCAACGATCGTCTCCGCCATTTCACGCATCTCCCGCGGCATCTGATCCGGCACTGCATGCACCCACGGGATCAATGCGTCCAGTGTCATTGCCGAAGCCTCCGCCAGATTCTTACCGCAGAGCCGCGGCGCCCGCGCTGCATCTGACAAGCGTGAGCCACCGCAATCCGGGCAGATATCCTGCCTGAGGAACTTCTCCACACGCTTCATGCCTTTATCGTCTTTGACCTTGGCCAGCGCGTTCTCAACGGTATAAACAGCATTGTAATAAGTAAAATCCAACTCTCCTGCGCGGTTGTTATCGCTCTTCGAATGGTAAAAAATATGCTTCTTTTCTGCAGGCCCATGAAAAACGATCTCTCGCTCCGCCGGTGTCAGTTCATGAAACGGCACATCTGTGCGCACACCCATTGCTCGGCAGACATCTGTCATCAGGGACCACATCAGTGAGTTCCACGGCGCCACTGCGCCCTCGTCGATCGTCAGGCTTTCATCCGGGACCAGAGTCGATTCATCCACCGTACGAACAATACCAGTACCACCACAGGTCCGGCAGGCACCATCGCTGTTGAATGCCAGGCTTTCTGCCCCTGGCGGCATGAATACCGCACCACATATCGGACAAACAAGCTCCTTACCGATCGCCACATCCGGTGTCGGCGCAAGGTAATGCCCGTTCGGGCAACGATGACTTGCGAGTCTGGAGAACATCAATCTCAGGGTGTTCAAAAGTTCTGTTGACGTGCCGAAGGTGCTGCGGATCCCAGGCACAGCAGGCCGTTGTCTGAGCGCAAGTGCCGCCGGCACGTTATCGATATCATCCAGCAGAGCAGCCTGCGCGATCGTCATGCGCCTGCGCGTATACGTAGAAAGAGATTCCAGATAGCGTCGTGAGCCCTCCGCATAAAGCACCCCCAACGCAAGCGAGGATTTTCCGGAGCCGCTGACACCGGCAATACCGACCAATCTTCCCAGCGGAATATCCACATCCAGGTTCTTCAGATTATGCACACGGGCGCCACGCACCACGATGTGATCTGGCGCCATTCTGTATTTTTTAACCATGTTTCCGCCTCCTTCGATGCTTTTATTGTAGCATCCCATTCAAAAGCAAAACAAGCCCAGGCCTTTCTGCCTGAGCTTGCTTCTATATCTTATGAGGCGACTGTCTCGCCCTGCCAATCCCTGATACCACCAAACTCAACAATATTCGTATACCCCAGATCGGCAAGCTTCTGTGCCGCCTGCTTACTGCGATTGCCGCTGCGGCAGTAGACCAGGATGAGCTGATCCTTGTCCGGCAGTGCCGGCGGCTGCGTATCGCCGATCTCTTCGTTCGGCACATTGATCGCCTCCGGGATGTGTGCCTGGGCATATCCCTCCGGGGTACGCACATCGAGTACGATCTCATCGGCATGCTCTTCCATCAGCTGCGCAGCCTCTTCGCTGGAGACTTGCGTATAACCTTCTGCCTCCGCATTCACACAACCGCCAAGGAGCAGCATCAGACAGCACGCAACTATGATTTTTTTCGCGCGCACCATCCTCACTCCTTTCGCAGGAGGATCTTGGCGATCGTCACCTGTTGCCTGTGCGGGATGCCCGTACCGCCATAAAAGATCATAAAACAGCCTGGATCTGGACGCAGTTCATTGATCATGTCGTGCAACGCATCAAGGTTTCTGCCATAATACGCAGGGAAGCTGAGTTTTGCAGCGATATCATCATGGAACGCCGCGATATCCTGATACTTGCTGAAATCGATCACGATCTCATTCATTCCATATCATCTCCGTATAAATGTTCAAAGGTTTTGTAATGGTCCTCAGTGTAATAGATATTGCCGTCGTTCGAATAGACGATGCGCTTTGCATTGCGGTTGCCAGAAACATAATCAATGTCGCATTCATGATATTCGCGCCCTGGTTCATCCGGCAAAGCCCCTTCATAATTACCGAACCAGTCACCGCCGATCGATTTTCCCGGTGCAACTTCGTCCAGGGTACCTTCGCTTTTCCAGCCAAGTGCATAAGCTTCGTCTTTAGTGATATAGTTTGACGGTAGTTTGTCATAAGTGTGAATGTAAAGCGCAACATCCTCCTTCGACGTATAAGTCCCGTCTTCCATGATCGTTTGCTGAACGCCACCTGTCCCATTGGTCCCTTCTGACGATGCACAGGCCGTGAACAGCCCCAGGGAGAGCACCAATGTCAGGAGCAGCGCGAGCAGTTTTTTAGTGATCTTCAATCCATCACTTCCTTTCTTGGAGTAGATCTTTACCCGACCAGCCTACCACCCTGTTGATCGATTTGCAACGTTCTCCGGCCAAAAATCTGCCCTCATAATCAAAAAGATGACCCTGTCTTCACAGAGCCATCTTATCCACATCCTCAGGCCAGACCGAAAAGCGGCATAACAAAACCAAGCAATGCTGCCACGAGCAGACCTGGCAGTGTGTTCACCGTATTGATCTCGCGGATGCCCGCCGTCGTTACTCCGATCGCCATGATCATGATACCCCCAGCCGCACTCATGTAGCTCACGACCAGATCAGTGAGTACAGGACTGAGCAGGCTCGCGAGCAGCGTCAGCGCCCCCTGGTAGATAATGACCGCCGCCGCCGAAAAGGCTACGCCTATCCCCAGTGTCGAACCCAAAACGATGGCCATGATCCCGTCAAGTACCGATTTGGTAAAAAGGATACTGTAATTGTGATTGAGCCCCGCCTCAAAAGAGCCTACGATCGCCATCGCACCGACGCAGAAAAGCAAACTTGCGCTGACAAAACCTTCCACAAAGCGTGCGTCATCCACCTTTGCAACCATCTTTACCCGCTCGCCCAGACTATCAAGATGACGATCCAGGTGACAAAAATGACCGATCACTGTGCCAATAGCGATCGATAGCACGATCACGATATCATTGTCTACATCGAGCACCATTCGTAAGCCCACTACAATGATGCAGATCCCGAGGATCTGCATCATCAACGTACGAAGCTTTTCAGGAAAACCGCGCTGTAAATAATTTCCCAGCAGGGCGCAGATGATCACGACTCCTGCATTGACCAATGTCGCCAGCATGCGCCAACCTCCATTCTCTGTTGATCAAAATATCACATAAGCGACCACGCTCAGCGTCACCAGACTTGCCACCGTAGTCGCCAGCACCGTACCCAGGGCGTAATCGCCTTCCTTGCGCGTTGACTGTGCGAACATCGCTACAGCGACCATCGTAGGCAGACCTGCAACAATTGAGAGCGTATGCGTCATATCTGTGTTTGACACGATCTGCGAAACCACCGCGAAAAACACAAGTGGAAACAACAGCATCTTCACCACAATGCCAATATAAAGCTCTTTCTGGCGCAGGACCGGGGTCCAGTCACAGAAACACAGGAGCCCGCCCATATAGATCAAAGACATCGGTGTCGCCGCATTACCAATGCGCAACAGACCATTTTCGAGCATCGCCGGCAAATGCACATCCAAAAGAAGAAGCGTGATTGCCAGCACAATACCGCAGACCGCTGGATTGATGAAATTTCTCCAATCAAACCGCGTACTCTGACCCGATGGCGTCGTCAGATAGAGCCCATACGTCCAAAACAGGCTCTGGTCAACAATGCTTACCAACGCGCTGTAAATAGCGCCATGTGCCGGGCTCACCGACAACATCAGCGGCAGGCCGATGAATCCAACATTGCCAAAGACAAAGACTGCCTGAAAGATCTGCGCACGATCCTTTGGCAAACGCAGAAGCAACGCAAGGATCTTAAAGATCACGATCAGCGACAGATAGATCCCCAACACCATAAAAAGTGCTGGCAGGTCACCCGCCAGCTGGTCACGGCTTGTTCCGTTCATCATATTAGCAAAGATCATGATCGGCAAGAGCAGCTTCATGATCAGCGTTGCCAGACGATCCAGAAATTCGCGCGTCGTGACTTTTTTCTTTGCCGCCACGTAACCGATGAGCATCATCAGAAAAAACGCCCCCAGCTGTTCCAAAAAGACTAAAAACTAATACATAATATACCTCACTATTTTATTCGAATAGATTTAGTATAACACAATAACCGGCGGACGCCAAT
>CAUDRX010000153.1 GCA_958451915.1 uncultured Peptococcaceae bacterium | reverse complement strand
TGCATTAGTTCGTTATAGCTAGTGGTAAATCGAGTAATTATATCGTTGAGTTGTCCCAGTTTATCTCTATGAAGTTGTTCAAATTGCTTAATCTTAAATAAATCTTCAGGGAAAGTGAATTCTGGAAGAGATTCTACAAGAAGATGAAGTCCAGGTAGTGTGTTGGTGAAGTCTTCGTTTGATATAACATCATGTTGTTCGAGAACTAAAATCTCTTTTTTTAGTGCACTGAAGATATTTACATTTTCTGAAGGAAAATAGTAGGATTTGGTTATTGTAATAGAATTATAAACATTATCACCATAATAATGGTTTAATATTTCTAATTTTATTCTTTTCTTGTCATGTTTTGCACCTAATATGGGTTCAAGTTCCTTTCGAGAAAGTTCGTATTTTGATAAGTAAAATGATTCGAGTTGATTTTTCTCGTGTTCATGTGTATTTGATTCAATACTTTTGAAAATAACAGGTAAGACTGTGGTAAATTTTGGAATAGCTGGAAATGTGATACCTGGAGATTGGGATAATGCATTGAATAGATCTACACATTTTATTGTCCAGTGTGGATGCTGAAGTTCAGTTTCAACTTCTTCCATAGCCTGTAAATCTAGCGCTCTTTGTAGAAAGTGAATATCATTTAACGACACTGAAAGAATAGCATGCCATTCGATGATAACGTCCAGGCCGCTTAGTTGGATGTTGTCTATGAAACCAACGTATGCTTTTCGGATATGGCTGACTCTGTTTGTAGAGTGTGCTGGAATTAATAAAATAGGATAAGCTTTTAGTTTCTTTTTTTCGATAGCATTGGGCGTCCAATACCGAGTACGTCCTTTGTATTCTTCATAGATCTTATTTGGAGTAAAACGAGGGGGCAATAATTTATCAAGGTCGAGACGGACTTTGTTAGGGAGAAAATCTTCCTCGTCAAAGACGAGTAAATTGTAGTAATCGAGGATGATGGTTTTGGGGTATTTTGGCGAGAGGGGAACTTTTGGTTTGTATTCTTGCTGCTTTCCGAGTTCTAAAGTAGCCTTTTTTAAAGGAGTGGTTGTTAAACTGGATTTTTGACTAGAGGTAAATGAGACGATTATCTTTTGGTCAATCGTCATGCCAAGATTGAGGTTTTGTTTCATAACCCAAGGACCGCTTCCGTTTGATTTTTCAAACCATGTCAGAAATGTATCACGGCCTTGCCGGTTATCCAAGCGGTTGGTTACAATAAAATGGAGTATGCTTATAAGAAAGGGTACAATTTCAATGAAAGACTGATGAGCGAGAGAGCGTTTTTCTACAGTTTTATTGGCTGTAGTATAAAATTGTTCAGTGCTACTAATGCCAGTATCGTTGATAATTGTTTCAATTAATGACTTGACCAATATTTCGCATTTCTTTTCATTTATATATTTTTCAATAAACTGCGACATCCGCACAAAGATGTCGCAGTTTTTTTGTTTTAGTTCATTTTCAAATGTGTTTATATCGCTAGGTTGTGTTAGCGCAAGATATCTACTTCTATTTAGTATACATGACTTGTATTGGCTGACCGGTGTTTTTATTACATCAACTTTAGTGCAACATTCTACTCCGGTTATGACGTAGTTAAGACCCTGCATTATGTGTGAATCAGATAACTGGTCCATTGAGCGATCAATAGGATCTATGTGCTGTCGGCTTCGAGATTTACATGATTCAAGAATAATACAGAAAAAGGTTCCACCGCATAAATAAGGTGTATTTTTCATTTTTAGCTCCTCAAAAACGAAAGAAACGCTCAGTGCCATTGCGAAAAACAAATCAAACGTTATCTTGATGGTATAGCACAGAGTGTTTGAACTCTTGGATTTATATGCATTTTATCACTCAATGCATATGAATGCAAGCTGTTGCTAAAAAGCCTATCGCTTATGATATCGCTGATCACGATAGCTCAACATTGAACGATAGATACAATTAAATATTTTTACAGCTACTTTTTGAGCGAGCAGCTGCATCTGAAATGGAGTTAGCTCCATTAGGTTGCGGTGATTTTCGTGCGCCAGAGTAACTGATAAATGAGATCTCCATTTTGGATAGAAAGTGGAGGTCTTTTATATGTCTAAGGAAATTAAGGACGGATTTGACAAACAAGGAAGAGTAGACCTGAAGCAGGTCTTGGGGAGCAGATTGAGTGGGATTTATGAAAGAGAGCGAGCAAAATCGAAAAATATTCAGGGAGGAAAAGAATTGACACTTGCTGAGGTTGCTGAGAGATGTTTGTGTTCGCAACGGACGGTGGAACGCATGGTGAGTTGTGTAGGCCCTTTGCCTAACATATATAACTTGTGTATGTTTTATGAAGCTCTAAATGTATCACCGGAAGAGCAGATGGATATTCAACAGGATATCACGCGTTTTGTAAGAACATACGTAGAAGGAGAGTAATAAGTAGTCGAAATTCATTCAAGAGACGGTCGTTGAATTTAAAAGAGAAATTGCTGGAAATGCAAACTGCGACATATGTGTCGTTCAGTTCGGTTTTCGTTGGGGGTATTCTGGTAATGTAATCAAGAGCCAGCCGGCGCGATTGCAATATTATTAAGAAAGGTGTTGAGAATATGCTTAAACATGTTAAGGACCACGAGAAGTATGACCTCGGAGGCTTTATTGCAAAGATGCAACTGATGGTCACCAATATTAGTGCCTGGGAGGATTACGCCACTAAGGCACGGCTTGGCACGAAGGTGGAGGTCGTCATTATCAAGGACGATACGCCTTACCAGCCAGGGGCAGATGGCAATGTGCAGACCAATCTCTACGAGAAGCTGGTGTTTAAGGTTCGTAAGAACGACGTAGTTGTCAAAGTTGGCGATATTGTTGTTCCAAAGGGAGCTGAGGCCGTTGTGTACGGTGATTATCGCAACCAGCTGTCTATCACGGCAGATGATGTTGTCAAAGTGCATGCTGAGGCGAAGAAATGATACCTCGTCGGTATGGGGAACAGTCGCGGGTGGCCTTTTGGCCGCCCGCGAAAAAAATTACTTTACTCGGATACATTTTTTTTGCGTTAGGGACACTTCCTTTATTTTTTGCAAATAGTTTACATCAATTAGGGAGCTATGACGGAGTTAATTTGAAAGCTATAGCAGACTCTGTCGCAAATTGGATGCTTACATTTTGGAGCTTAGCGTTGGTATCGTTCGGAGTAGCTTTTTTGCTTGAAAAGTACACGCCAGAACGCATCGCCATTCGGCAGATGCTTCGCTATCGCTTGTTTGCTAAGGCTGGTGGTAATCCACTTGGCTTGAAAAATGACTCGGTTATTCCTTCTTTAACTGTTAAAGATGATAGTGAAGGCCGTTACAGCGTGACCATCGACACCACGGCGTGTTCGGCGGATACATTAGTGAAGCTCCCTAAGATCATCAGCTCAGGCCTCACCGGTGATTATGCCGGTTGGGCTGTCGTGGCGGTGGATGAAGATCCAGCGTCATCGTATGTATCGTACATCATAGAAGATGTAACAAAGAGCCGCAAGATCATCGCTGTGTCGCCGTTGGAACTTTACAGCGAACGCGTCACTCAGATCATCGTTCAGGATGGCTTCTCGCTGGACTTGACCAAGTCGGGGAGCATCCTTATGGTGGGCAAGACCCGCTCCGGCAAGACCACGGCGGTAGAGAGCATGATTATCCAGCTCCTCGCTCATGGACCGGATGAATACGGATCCAAGATTTTCATTCTCGATCCAAAGGGCGCAGAGTTGAGCCGTTTGCCGCACACCATGTCGCCAGACGAAGATGGCAGCGCCAAAGGCATGTTGCAAGCGCTGCGAGAATTTGAAGCCACGCGCCGGAAGCGCCAGAAAGTGCTGGATAATTTATCTGAGCAGTACGGGCGTCCCGTGATGTGGTGGGAAGCTGGCATGCACCCAAGCGTCCTTTTCATCGACGAATGGGTCGCTTTTCAGACTCTCATGCCTAAGAAAGCACCTCGAGATGATCCGAACTACTCTCTACAGGCATTGCAAGATATGGTCAAAGTCCTCGTCACCATGGGTGCTTCTGCCGGATGCTACGTCATCCTCTCGACTGCAGAAGCCTCTGTCGAATCGGCGGGCGTACCATCCATGATTCGTTCAGCCATGGGCACCAAGATCCTCATGCGCCCGACGAAGCAGGAAGGCATGCTGTTATGGAGCAGCGAAAAGATGGAGGCGCTTCCAGAAAGGCGCTACGCTCAGGGCGATGCATGGGTCTCGTCAACCGATGGGATTCATGATAATCCGTCTTTTGTCCAGTTTCCTAAGCTGGACTTTCCAGAGTATGAAGTGCTTAGGACGCTGTTATCTCGGTACTATGATTAACCACTGCGGCCGCCGGGCGACAGCCCGCCGGACCGCGCCGCTGCCGGTTTATCCGGCAGCGGATATTAAGAAGCATTCCATAGAGCAATCGGTCTATTCCTGGTTGCTCCAGATAGGAATGCTGGAACATCAAGTACATTATCAAGCGATCCCTAATAGGTAATGACAGGGATCGCAAAGAATCAGAAAGGAGAAAACGCTTTATGGAAAAACTACCATCCTGTTTGATTGGAGTGGATCAGTTCACCGTCGTCTTACAATCCAAGCGGAAGATTGACGATCTAGACGCTTGGCCAGCCATTGCGAAACGCATTGTGGCCGACTTCGTTCATTGTTCGGAAATTGAGAATTTCTTCGGCTCCTTGGCCCTTATGACGGGCAAACGACCACAAGGATCCTCTGATGCCCTGACCTTTGACAAGGTGCCGTGGTACTTTGCTATCGCCTGGCATGTCACCGAACCAAAACGTGGTATCACTGTTGCCTTTTCAGCCCAGGCATGGGCTGAATATCAAGCGGCCTACCGGGAAACGTATGGCGTCACGCCAAATGTGGCAGACTTCCTCAGGACGATTCAATCCCCATACTATTCCATGCGCCTGAGCCGCATTGACATCACCGCCGACTATCTCAATTATGGCGACGCCGTCAATGTGCATCGCATCTACAAAGCGCTGGAAGAGCAGGATATGGTCGTCATCGATCATCGCGAAAGAAATAGCAAACGCAAGTTCAGCTGCATCACCAACGACTGGAACGTTCAGACCATCACCATTGGCTCCAAGAAAGAAAATACACCCGCAAAGCTCAAAATCTACGACAAAAGAGCGGAACAAATCGTAAAGCATGGCTTTCGCTTGGATGAAGCCATAGCATGTGACAATTGGACACGATTTGAAGTTTCCTATCGCAACGTATATGCGCATCAGATCAGCGCGGATCTATTGGACATCGGTAAACGCTACGATACTGAAGACGAAGAATGCGCCAGCGTCTACGTGCGCTATCTGGCGAGTAAAATCCTAGATAAATACCGCTTCAAAATCGGAGATACCGGGGAAATGGCCAGTTTCACTCAGATTCTGCAAGAATTGGCAGAAGATGGAACGTTTGAGGCCCTTCGCACAGAACGACCGGAAAACCACACTCTTCGCCAATCCACCAACCACCTGTGCCGCCAATCTGGGCTTATGCCCACCCTCTTCAAAGTCGAAAACATCTGGGGGGAAGACGCCATCGACGACTATTGGCAGCACCTGATGGCCTTCTATAGACAGTTTTA
>CAUDRX010000152.1 GCA_958451915.1 uncultured Peptococcaceae bacterium | reverse complement strand
AAAGGCTTTCAGCCCTGATCAACGGTGTATCGCCACAGGTAATGAGCACCACCGAGTCACTAAGATCAACACCCTCTATTTTCATTGCTTCGAGCGCAGTCATTACAGCATGACCTGTCCCCAGCTGCTGCGCTTGTAATACGATCTTCGCCGAGTCATCAAGTACTTCTCTGACCTGATCTGCACCATGACCGATCACAACATATTTATTTTCAATCTCAGCAGCATCGATCGCAGCCAAAACACGACTGATCATTGGCTTACCGAGCACAGGATGCAGGACCTTGGGTTTCGCGGAGCGCATACGGGTGCCTTTTCCCGCTGCAAGAACAATAGCGTATTTCTTCATTCTAACCTCCACACTCAATAAAATGATAATCTATTATTAATTAAATCAGAACTGCATGTAGATGTCAAATACACATTAGGGAACAATGCACGGATTTTTTTATAATTTTCCCAAGCAGACATTTCCGTTGCATAAAGCCCAAATAAGGTCGGTCCGCTTCCAGACATCAAAACATGTTGCACACCAGCATCCAGCAAGGCCGCCTTGCGCCTTTTTGTACGAGGTTCTATCCGAAAGCTGGGTGTCTCGAGCGCATTATATAGATGACCTTCTATGTAAGCAGTATCCCCACGCTCAACGGCGTCATATAAAGCATCAAACAGATCTTCCCGGGGATGGATATCTTGCAGTTGGATCGCTTTATATACTGCTGCGGTTGAAAGTCCGTAATCTGCGCGCACTAACACAACGTGCATTTTGGGTAGTGGCACAATCGACCGCACAAGCTCGCCGCGTCCTTCAGCTACAGCTGTCCCACCACGTACGCAGAAAGGGACATCCGACCCAATCTCTGCCGCCAGCTCCATCAGACGCGTTTCATCCAGCCCCAGATCAAATAACGCATTGCAACCCACTAAAACAGCGGCCGCATCACTGCTGCCGCCAGCCATTCCTGCTGAAACAGGGATATTTTTTTTGATCTTGATCGATACTTTCGGCATGCGGCACGACTCTTGTAATATCATCGCTGCTCGCATGGCAAGATTCATCTTATTGTTGGGCACATACACCGAATCTGAAAAAACAGAATTTGACTGTGCAGGACGGATATCAACCAGATCATGCAATCGAACAGATTGCATGATCATTTTCACTTCATGATATCCATCTTCCCGCTTGCGGAGGCAATCCAGGAAAAGATTGATCTTTCCAAAGGCTTTAACGATAACTCCAGTATTTGCATTATAGGACACAATCAAAACCCTTTCTGCGCCAATCGACGCTCTACAAAGCTCAGAATCGTAGTAATGACCGTGATCAGGATCAGATAGATCACTGCTGCCGTCACATACATTTCAAATGGTTTGTACAGTGACCCCGAATAGATCTGAGCTGTTCTCAATAAATCCGTAACTGTGATGGCAGAAGCCAATGCTGTATCTTTGATCAAATTAATAAATTCATTACCCAAAGGTGGAATCAAACGACGATAAGTCTGAGGAATGATAATCTTACGCATCGCCATACGACGATTCATCCCTAAGGAAAGCGCTGCCTCCATCTGACCATTATCTATAGAAAGGATCCCGGAACGAATGATCTCAGCAATGTAAGCCCCGCCGCAAATACTGATCCCGATGATCGCTGCTGTAAAGCTGTCAAGATCGATACCCAATGCGGCCGAAAGGCCAAAGTATATCAAAAACAGCTGTACCATAAGCGGAATCCCACGAAAAACCCACGTATAAAGCGAACCGATGATCTTCAGTACTTTGATGCCACTGATCTTCATCAACGCAACGATCAACCCTATGATCAATCCGAAAAAGATACTGATCACAGCCAGTTCAATAGTTGTGATCGTCGCTTTCAGAAGGTATGGCAATGTCTGAATAATGACATCCCAATCCCAATCCACAGCACCTAACAACATACTACTCATATTTCTTCTATCAACCTTTCTTTATACGCACAGAATACTCACCCGTCTCCGGGTGAGTATTCTGTGATCATTATCATTATTCGCCGTAAGCGTTTGCATCCAAACGAGCCTGTGCATCAGCTACGAGATCAGCAGTGATGTCCATACCGATCCATTTGTTCGATATCTCAGCCAGGGTCCCGTCAACGAGAAGTTCATCAACAGCTTTCTGGATGGCAAGCTGAAGATCGCCATCTTCCTTGGAAAGTGCGATACCAATCTCATTGGCCTGATCCCCTTCACTCGTTGGAACGTTGCCAACATGCGTGTACTTTCCGCTCTCCAGCAATTCTACAGAACCAAAGCTATCGATGGCAAGCGCATCAATACGACCATTGTCAAGATCCACTGTAATTTCAGGGAAGGTCTTGTAGAGTGTCAGGTTGTCCCCTTCCGCAAACCCCGCTGCCTGAAGATCTTTAGCTGCAGTGGAACCTAACTGAGTACCAATATTCTTATCCTTGAAATACTCAACATCATCCATACCGTCTTCTACATTTTCGTTAAGTACGAGAATATACTGATCAGCCACACCATAAGGCACATAATTGACTTCTTCCACGCGGCTGTCCCACATGTTCATACCGCTGATGATAACATCAAACTTTCCGGTTTGCAGAGATGGGATGATGGCATTCCAATCAGCTGGCACAAACTCAAAAGGTACACCTATCTTTTCACCGATTGCATCAGCCATATCAACATCAAAACCAATGATCTCATCCGTCTCAGCATCGTGATACCCCATTGGAGGATAAGAATCGTCAAGGCCAGCCTTGATCACTCCCGCTTCCTTCACGCGATCCAGGGAACCGTCACCTTTGACCGTCGCATCCCATGGATTTTCTGCTTCGATCTGGGTCACATTTGCATCAGAGGATGCAGAAGAAGCCGCTTCATTGTCGCTCGAAGAACCACAGCCGACCACCCCCAGTGCCAACACAGCAGCCAGCGTCACGGATACTAGTTTCTTAAATTTCATTTCGGAGCCCTCCCGTTTTTTAATGTGATCAAATCATGGTAGTAGTTTACCATGGTAAAGCATTAAATGCAATATAATTTGTCTATTTCTCCACAAATTCTAATTTTTATTTTACAAACTGCTTCACATCCGCTATACTAATTTCTGTACCCAAATGGTACTTATACGCCTGTAGCTCAGTGGATAGAGCGCCGCCCTCCGGAGGCGGGTGCGTAGGTTCGATTCCTATCAGGCGTGTTCACAGATATCATTGAAAGATCGCGCATGCGATCTTTTTTTATTTCTGAGATTAAACGCCATCGCTTGATTCAACGATCGAGCGATGGCGTGTATTTATAGATCATTAATTGTTTCGTTCACTGCCATATTGCGTATACGTTTTGCCGGCTTGAGGAAAGCAACAGTGGTCGCGAGAGCAATGAAAACCGCAATGAGTGTAAGAGCGGACAATGGAAACTCCCAGGTGTAATATGGAAAATGTGCCGTGATCAGCCGGTCATAGAGCAGCTTATGCATCGGTAACCCAAATAAAATACCGCAGGCCGATCCTGCCAGCGCATATGTCGCAGCCTCAGCAGCAATCATGTGCGTGAGCTGCGCGCCATCCATTCCAACCGCTCGCATTGTGCCATATTGTCTGATGCGGGCAGTGACACTCATAGAAATGCTATTGATGATATTCAGCACAGTGATCAGAGCAATGATCACGAGAAATCCGTAGATAAAAAGGCTGAACGCCCAAAATGTAGTGCGATCCCCTTCGTCGCGACGGTCGATAAAATTGCCGTTACCAGCAACGCGATCTTGAATAGCGGCTACATCATCATCTGTCGCATTCTCTAACAACTGTACATCGATAACACCGTATGTCCGGATGCCGGTAAGTCGTGTAAAAGTTTCTTCAGAGCAGATGAGATCAATGCTGCCTTCTGTGCTGCCACTGTTAGAAAACGGACTGTACTTGAGCGATCCAGCTATAGTGACGGTTTCACCATTCACCGTCACTCTATCGCCAGTCTGCAGAGGATTGTCTGCATCCCAGATCGTTAGTACGGCGCCTTGATCACCATAAACGCGCGAAAGATCGCTGCCATCGCGAAGCATCTCATCCGCTGGCAGCCAGTCGAGCTGCACATCATCATAAGAAATGAGATCAACTTCTTTCTGTTTTGTGCTAACACTGAACGACGCTGGCACATCGATAGCAGAGCTGCGTCCGAATGCCTGCGCAACGCCAGACATCTCGCGGATCTCATCAACAAGCGCGCGATCCAGGGAATTGGACCAGTCTTCGCTCTGTATCGAAAGATCTGGCGCCGAAAGCGATGATGGCAACAGACAACTTAATAGTTGTACAAGTACCGAAAAACTCAAAAACAAAATAATGCTAAGGGCGAAAGATCCGCTCATAAGCACAAGGATTCTTTTCTCTTCAGTAGCATGGGCAATGCCAAGCCTTATGACAATATGCTGCAAACTGCCGTGAATGCGCTGCGGCTTTCGCTCCATCCCTGCACCTCCAGCCGAAACAGCAGCCATCGGCGAGACACGGGAAGCACGTCGCGCTGGCGCCTGTGCAGCAATGAGCACTGTGAGAATCCCCAACACTACACCACTGGCAAGGCCGACAACGCTGACGCCGAAAACCGGCCAGTCACTAAACTCTCCGCCAACACCATAACGCAGCACTGCACCAAGCCCCCAACTCACAAGCGTACCCGCAAATGCACCGACGGGGATTGCTGTCTTGCACCAGTTAAGCGCTTCCAGCCACACAAAGTGTCTTACCTGGGCACGGCTCATGCCAATGCAGCGCATCATGCCGAAAAAATGCGTACGCTGACTGATGGCGCTGCGCATGCTGCCAGAGATCATGAGCACGCCTGCAAGGAGAATAAGCAAGAAGAGCACTGCAACGAGAGGATAGATGTTCTGTACCAGCGGATTGTCTGAGAGTCCGGCAAGACCCATGAGCATGAAATTCTGTGTGATCTCGCTCTCATCCACACCGCAAACAAGCTGAATATCACGGATCGCATCACGTATATTGGCATGCTCGGTGAACTGGATAAAATACGTCGCTTTACCACTATCCCCGTTTGCCGAAAGAATCTTTCGTAACGCATGTATATTCACAAACGCGCCAATCTGATCATCATCGACGAGCAAGGCTGTCGTTTCACCACTGCCATTTCCAGACGCATAGCGGCTGTCGCTTGAACGAAAACCGCTGATCGTAAAAACATACGCACCGGCAGGTGTATCGATCGTCACGCTGTCGCCAGCCTCAACACCAAGGAGTTCCTGAGCATTTGGCGTAAGAATGACCTCATCTTTTTCAGCGATGCTGGCATCATCGCCAAAATAGCGCATTATATCAGAGCAAAATGGCTGCTCGATGCCGCAAAGCGTCGTTTGGTAGCCACCCATTGTATAATCGTGACTCTTATCCAGATTCACCACTTCGTACCATGATGACGCCGCAACATCGTCGCGGCTTGCGATTGCTTCCGCACCACGTTCACCAAGCCCTGCGATTTGGATCTGCCAGTCGCCATGGATTTCCTTTGTATGCATCGTCTCACAGCGGATACCCATATCAGCCATCGTAAATACTGCCGTCACAAGAAAAACTGCAAAAATAATGCAGAGAAGCGTCATGCGAT
>CAUDRX010000151.1 GCA_958451915.1 uncultured Peptococcaceae bacterium | reverse complement strand
CGATGAAGCTTGAAAAGCTCCTTGCCAGACTCGCGCGCCGCGGTGCCCCTGAGAGTGAGATCCTGAGCTGCTGCCGCGATGAAAAGGAGCAGGCGACCCTTGCGCTGGCGCGTCAGTACTGCGACAGCGGTGAAGACTGGGAGCTGGCCGCACAGGCGCTTGCCGGTCGTTTGACAGAAATCTTGGAGAAATACCAAAAATCCTGAATGTGCTGTTTAGATTTCCACAAATGGCCGAAAAAACTTGTTAAGATGGCGTTTTAGCGCTTTTCATGCCTGATGGTTTGTGGTAAAATCCAAATAAGCTATGGAGTCATCAATCAAACATCAAACTCGATCTAGGGAGGAAATTTCATTGAATAAATCCGAATTAGTTGCAAGCGTTGCTGAAAAGTCTGGCTTGACCAAGAAAGACGCTGAAAAGGCAGTCAACGCTGTTTTCGATGCTATCACCGAAACCCTCGTTGCTGGTGAAAAAGTTCAGCTGGTAGGCTTTGGTACTTTCGAAGTCAGAGACCGTAAAGAACGTCAGGGCCAGAACCCACAGACCAAGCAGCCAATCACCATTCCTGCGACCAAAGTTCCTGCATTCAAGGCAGGCAAAGGCCTCAAGGATGCTGTTGTCGGTAAATAATCAATATCGAAATTTTGCTCATGGCCCTAAGCTGTAGCCGTCGGTTGACAGCTTAGGGTTGTTTTTTTGACTCTGTGGCATTCTATGATGAATGAGGAGACACCATGCGAATTGATAAATTTTTGAAAGTAAGCCGCATCATCAAACGCCGCACCGTCGCCAAAGAAGTCTGCGACGGCGGCAAGGTCAAGGTCAATGGCCGCGTGGCCAAGGCTGGTACAGATGTTGTCGCTGGCGACGAGCTGGAGATCCAGTTTGGCGAAAAGGTGTTCCGTGCGCGCATCAGGGAAGTGCGCGAGACCGTGCCAGCCAAAGAAGCCGATACTCTCTATGAGGTGCTCGTTTGAACACGTGCCTTGCGCCGCTTTGGCAAACGACGTATAATGAAAAGCACCATCATGATGACGTTCAGTGAGAGAAAGAGGTGAGCCGATGGCAGATAAACGATCCAATCCCCTGGCAGAGCGCCTGAACCGGCAGAAAGCTGAGAAGGAACAGCCTTCGATCCTGCAGGATGAAGAAAAGCACTGGAATTGGAGCCGCATCCTCATCTGCATCCTTCTGGTCTATACCGGCGTGTCGTTCATGCACGGCTGCTATTCGATCATCGATCTGAAATCCCAGCAGAATGCGATCGTCGCCCAGACCCAGGACGCAGAAGCCACGCAGAAGGAACTGGAGAACGAGGTCTCTTACATGCAGACCAACGAAGCTGTTGAAAAAACAGCCCGTGAAGAGCTCAACATGGTCAAGCCGGGTGAGATCCTGCTCACGCAGCGCGTGAATGATGAAACAGACGCCGGACAGGAAGCGACAGATGAGACGGACACAAACGGTACTGAGAATACCGACGCTCAGGCACAGGACAACACCGCTGACGGGACTGGCACAGACGCTGAAAATGGGGAAAGCGCGCAGTAAAAGCCTGTTGGCACTTGACAGGGCTTTCTACGCGTAGGTATAATGTGAATAGAAAATCTATTTTAAAAAAACACGGGAGGCTAGCAAACGCATGTCCAATACGGTAGGGCAAATTTTATCGGGTAAGGTGACAGGGATCACCAACTTCGGGGCTTTTGTAGAATTGGAGTCCGGAGAGACCGGTTTGGTACACATTTCTGAGATCGCAGACACCTTTGTCAAAGATATCCACGATCATCTCGCGGTGAATGATGAAGTCAAGGTCAAGATCCTGAACATCAACGATAATGGGAAGATCGGCTTGTCGATCAAGCAGGCAAAGGAACGAAAGAGACCACAGAAACCTTCTCCAAGCTTTGAAGATAAAATTGCACGTTTCATGAAGGACAGTGATGAGAAACTGGCCTCTTACAATAAGAACATGAACGCGAAACGCCGCAGTGGCAATCGCTATTAATGGATGACCGCTACAGAGCCGTTGCCTGGCAACGGCTCTGTTTTCTATTTTCAGAGAAAGAGAGGATGGATGATATGAAGAGTGGGATCATCGATATCGGTTCGAACAGTGTGCGTATGGCATGGCTGGAAGGGGCGGTCCATTATGGCGCGCTGCCAGAGGAACGTCTGCGCTACAGCCGGTTCGCAGAGGGTGCGACGGCGACAGGCCAGCTCGAAGAGACGGCCGTTGCCCGTACCATCGAGGCGGTGCAGTCACTCCTTGCAGAAGCAGCTGCCAACGGGGTAGAGGTGCGCCGTATCAGTGCCACTTCCGCCCTGCGTGAAGCCGCCAATCGTGATGCTGTGCAGCAGGAGATGGAAGCGGCGCTGGGGCGCAGTATCACAGTGCTGGCGCCGGAAGCGGAAGCACGCTACAGCTACGAAGGTGCCATCTATGGTCTGCCGAAGCAGGGCCGGCAGGTGGCAGTGCTTGACATTGGCGGTGGTTCCACTGAGATCTGCTGGGGCGAAGGACCCGGCAGTGCGTTTTCGGTGCCTGTCGGCGCTGTGCGTCTGAAAGAAGCTGCCGACAAGATCGGGCCGCTCTCTCTGGCGCTGGCGCCCCTTGTTAAACAGGCGCCAAAGGGTGATCATGTGCTCCTGGTCGGTGTCGGCGGCACGCTGACGACGATGGCTGCGCTTTATGAAGGCATGCAGACCTACGACGCGCGCATGATCCACCAGATGACCTACGGGCGCAGCGCCATCATGCAGATAAATGACATCCTGAAGACCATGCCACTGGAAAAACGCATGCAATTGCCTGCGCTCGCTGCTGGCCGTGCCGACATCATCACCCAGGGACTGGACATCGCAGTCGCCGTCATGCAGGCGCTGGAGACCGAGACCATAACGATCAGCACCACGGATCTGCTCTTTGGCCAGCTCCTGGAATGGACCGAAGCATGAGCGCCCTCTGGCAAAAGGCAGCAGCTGAAGCTGAGGCTTTTCTGGAAGCGACAGTGGCGCCGGGCGACAAGGTGCTCGCTGCTGTCTCCGGCGGCGCTGATTCGATGGCGCTCCTGACACTCCTTTCTGAACTGGCTGAAGGGCTGGGGATCCACGTAGAGGTGGTGCATGTGCACCATCATCTGCGGGCGGCGTCCGATGCGGAATGGCGCTTTGTCGAAGCGCACTGCCGCGCATTGGGCGTGCCCTTTCACGGCCGTCATGTTGATGTACGTGCCGCCTGTGCCGCCACAGGTCAGAGCCTCGAGGCCTGTGCCCACCGCCTGCGCCATGAGGCGTTCGATGCCGTCTGTGAGACGACAGGCGCGCGCTGGCTGGCGCTGGCGCACCAGGCCAACGACCGCGCCGAGACGGTGCTCATGAATCTCCTGCGCGGCACAGGTCCCGCCGGTCTTGCAGCCATGCCGCAGCAGAACGGCCGCATCCTGCGGCCCATGATTGGCTTCACCCGCTCCATGATCGAAACCTATCTCAGTGTCCGCGGCGTTGGCTATGTGACCGATGAGAGCAACAGCGATACCACGATCCTGCGCAACCGTGTGCGTCATGAACTCCTGCCGCTGCTCGCTGACTACAATCCTGCCATCGTCTCGGCGCTCGATCGTCTCGCAGAGAGCAGCGCCTGTGATCAGGATCTTTTGAGTCAGCGCGCGCAGGCCCTCTGCGATGAGAGCATGGTCCTGCAGGCGCGCCAGTGGTGCCTGCTTGAACGTGAGCCGCTGCTCGCAGCGCATGATGCCGAGCTCGCAGCACTCCTGCGGGAGCGGGTACAGCATTTTGAGTGCGGGCGCTCGAGCCTGCAGTTTGGGATGGTCCAGCATGTGCGCGCGCACATCGCCCGCGGCCAGGGACGTTACGACCTGGGGCAGGGGCTTATCTGTGAATGCACGCGGCGCTATGTCTATATCGGCATGCTGCCCGCCGGTGAGTGGGTCTTTGAGAGCGGTGTCTGGCGGCAGGATTTTCTGGAAGCAGTGCTCAGTGCGCCGGCAGGCACCGTCGTTCGCGGTCCACGCCAGGGGGATGTCAACCACATTGCAAAAGTGGGGCGCAATCGTATCAAGAAGCACCTGCAGGAGCTGGCCATTCCGCCATGCCTGCGGCCGATCTGGCCCCTTGTCGATGACATCAAATTAAAAGAAATTATATGGCTTCCATTCCTTGCACCAGGCGGTCAACTAATGTATTATAATAGTGTTACCTTTTTGAAGGTTAAATGTATGATCCAGATCGCGCAGCGTCAAGCGCGGTCTGATGATGAGCAGAAATAAACTATTTTAGGAGGCACTATGAAGCGATCAGTTTGGAAAAGCTTTGCGGTTTACCTCGTGATCTTTCTCATCTTCTTTTCGATGATCGAGTTCTTCAACTCCAACAGCGCGCCGACTGAAGAACAGACGCGCGTTTACGGCGAGAACTATACCGAGTTCATGGAAAATGTGGAAAAGGGGAACATCAAACAGGTAACCATCACCACGTATGACAACTATCAGGAGATCAGCGGCACAACGAAGGACAACGAGCTCTTCACCATGCCGATCTCCAAAAACGATGACAACCTCACCCAGAAGCTCGTGGATGCAGGCGTTGACGTGACCCAGGCAGAAACACCGGAGCCATCACCGCTCCTGAGCCTGCTCAGCTCGCTCTTGCCGGTGCTCCTTCTGGTCGGTCTCTTCTTCTTCTTTATGAGCTCGACCCAGGGCGGTGGGGGCAAAATGAGCCAGTTTGGCAAGAGCAAGGCCCGCGTGACTGTCGACAACCACAATCGCGTCACTTTTGACGATGTGGCCGGCGCCGATGAGGTCAAGGAAGAGCTCGCCGAGGTTGTTGACTTCCTCAAGAAACCTCAGAAATTCAAAGCCATCGGCGCCAAGATCCCAAAAGGCGTGCTGCTCTTCGGCCCTCCTGGGACTGGTAAGACCCTGCTCGCCCGTGCTGTTGCCGGGGAAGCAGGCGTGCCGTTCTTCTCCATTAGCGGTTCAGACTTCGTCGAGATGTTCGTTGGTGTCGGTGCCAGCCGTGTGCGCGACCTCTTCGAACAGGCCAAGAAGAACAGCCCTTGCATCATCTTTATCGATGAGATCGATGCTGTCGGGCGTCAGCGTGGTGCCGGTGTCGGCGGTGGTCACGATGAACGTGAGCAGACATTGAACCAGCTTCTCGTTGAAATGGATGGTTTTGATGCCAACGAAGGCATCATCATCCTTGCCGCTACCAACCGTCCGGATATCCTCGACCCAGCGCTCCTGCGCCCGGGCCGTTTTGACCGTCAGGTCACCGTGGGCCGTCCGGATGTGCGCGGCCGCGAAGACATCCTCAAGGTCCACACCCGCAACAAACCGCTTTCCGGTGAAGTCGATCTTTCTGTGATCGCCAAGCAGACCGCTGGCTTCACGGGGGCTGATCTGGCTAACCTCGTCAATGAAGCGGCCCTGTTGGCAGCGCGTGAGAATCGCACGCTGATCAGCCAGGAGGATCTTGAAAAATCCATCGAACGTGTCGTTGCCGGGCCTGAAAAGAAGAACCGTGCCAAGATCAGCGAGGCAGAGCTCAACCTTGTCAGCTATCACGAAGGTGGGCATGCTGTTATCGGGCACTATCTCGAGGGCTGCGACCCGATCCACAAGGTTTCCAT
>CAUDRX010000150.1 GCA_958451915.1 uncultured Peptococcaceae bacterium | reverse complement strand
AACACAAAAAATATAATGATCGGGGAGAAGAAAAATGGCAAAAAAATATATCATTCGGTATTCTGGCCATTCTGTTGAAATGTCAAAACCGAATAGTACAGTGTTGGTTTATAAGATCCCATACAGAGATCTGGAAGTTAAAAATTATGGATTTCAGATCCCAAATGCATTTATTGTCTATCTATTATTTGGCAAGAATGATCAGGGAAGAGATGCTATCTATGTTGGCAAGTCGAAGAATGGGTTGACTTATCGACCAACAGCACATACAGATAAGTACAATAACTGGACGCTTTGCTACGTAGTGACACAGTTCAAAGAAAGAACCTTTTTAAACGATGGAACCATTCAATATCTTGAAGATAAATTGAATAAGAGAATCAATGAATTAAAGGCTTTTGACAATACGACAAATATGACTACTTCGGGGACGGCAAATAAATCTGACGAAGAGGATTGTGATGATTTTCTGGAAGAGATCTATCCGATGCTATTTATCTTAGGTTTGGATCTTTTGTCTGGTAATGCCGAAGACCCAATCGCGATCACGACGATGCAGAACGATTTGGTATCTCGAAATGAAAATTTTTCAGTTATCCCAGATGGCATTTATCATATGGATAGAAAACTGAAAAGAAATGGTAATCAGTCAGTAGATGCAAGTATGAGGGTAAAAGATTCAAAATTTATTCTCTGCGCAGGAAGTAAAATCTCTATTTCCACAGGTTCCGGATGTCCGGAAAGTATTCTTGAATTGAGAAAAAAACCAGATTATGTAGAAAATGGGATATTAAAAAAGAAGTCGAATTTGATTCTCCGTCAAGTGCAGGCTGTTTTGTGATTGGTGCAGCGTGTAATGGCTGGGTCAACTGGAAAACACAAGACGGTGTTCCTATCGATGTTTATCGAAAAAATAATTAAATGTACTTTAATGATCTTGCGCCCGGTTTTTAAGTTCTGTTATCAGTGATATAGGAAGAGAGGATCGATCATGGTGCGTGCTGTATGAAAGCGCTGGATTGAGTTTATCTTTTGTTTATAGACGCAGGCGGGTATCTATGCTATGATTAGCGAAACTTGTTGCTAAATGCTTATTATTTGACTCAGAAAGGTGATGAATCATGAAACAAAAGATCCTTGCATTTTTCCTGCTGCTGACGCTGATGGTGACATTCGCGGGCTGTTCTTCGGGGAGCGGCGCGGTTTCGTCTGACAGCAGCGACACAAAGCTGGCATCCTTCACGGCGAAGACGCTGGATGGGGGGACGTTCACGGAAGCGGACATTGCGGCGAAAGATCTGACGATGGTAAACTTCTGGATGACGAACTGTGGTCCATGCATCGATGAGATGCCGGACCTTGCGGAATTTGAAAAGCAGCTGCCGGACAATGTGCAGCTTGTAACGGCCTGCCTCTTTGGTGAGGAGGACCTGCAGGAGGTGCAGGGTGTCATGGATGCGTCGGGCTTTGAGGGTGTGACGCTGGTGTCTGGCGACGGCGACTATGAAGCGCTGGCAAACACCATTCAGGGAACGCCGACGACGATCTTCATCAATTCGCAAGGGGAGATCGTGGGGGATACGATCCTGGGCGGACAGCAGGATTTTGCCGGGACGATGCTGAAGGCGATCAACGCTGCGCTGGAAGAGGAAGGAAAGGCGGCGATCTCGCTTGGCTAAAAGTGTAAAGCATCTTTTTGCGTGGCGGCTGGTGCTCCTGGCGTCGGCAGGCGCGCTCATCGCAGCAGGTCTCTGCCAGAGTGAAGCGATGGTGGTGCTGCAAAAGGCGGTGAAGATATGCTTCGAATGCATCGGCCTTGGCTGAGACGGGAGCGTCTCACGCAGATCGCTTTCACGCTGCTCTGTAATGGCTATCTGCCGGGCTTTCTCCATGGCCGCATCTTTGCAGGGCCGAGTAAGGCGGTCTGTGTGCCGGTCCTGAACTGCTATTCCTGTCCGGGGGCTTTGGGGGCCTGTCCGATCGGGGCGCTGCAGGCGGTGCTGGGACGGGGATCGGTGCCGTTTTATGTACTGGGAACGCTCATGGCTTTTGGGGTGTTCCTGGGGCGGGCGGTCTGCGGTCTGCTCTGTCCGTTTGGGCTGGTGCAGGATCTGCTGCACAAGATCCCTGTGCGCAAGCGGGCGCTGCCAAAGCGGCTCGATCGGGCGCTGCGCTGGCTGAAGTATGTGGTGCTGGTGCTGCTGGTGCTCATCGGGCCTTTCCTCGTGGCGCTCTTGCGGGGAACGGCGCCGCCGTTCTTCTGTGAATACATCTGCCCGGCCGGAACGCTGGGCGCAGCGCTGCCGCTCATGGCGGTGAACGCGCCTTTGCGGTCTCTGGCGGGGGCGCTCTTCGGCTGGAAGCTGGCGCTGCTTCTTTTGATCGCGGCGATCGCGGTGATCCTGCCGCGGCCTTTCTGCCGCTATCTTTGTCCGCTGGGGGCGTTTTACAGCCTTTTTAACCGCGTGAGTTTCTATCGGCTGCATGTCGACCATACGCGCTGTGTGCAGTGCGGGCGCTGTGCTGCGGTCTGCCCGATGGGCGTGGATGCGCGCCAGGAGGCGGACAGCCCGGAATGCATCCGCTGCGGCGCCTGCCGTACCGCCTGCCCGACGCAGGCGATCGGCCAGGGCTTTCGCGTGCCGTCGCAGGATGTGCCTGCGGAGGCGGAGGTTTCAGTGAAATAAAAAAACACGGCCCTTTTCTGCCGGCGGCAGAGAAGGGCCGTGTTCTCTTATGGGCATTATTTGCCGAAGTAGTCGGCGATGGCTGTCATGCGCGCGCTCTGGGCGACATGGAACGGGCAGCGTCCTTCGCAGTGGCCGCAGTGTACGCAGTCGGAAGCATGCCTGCTGAGGGTGTCATAATGGTCGCGGGCGAGTTGGTCGCCGACTTTGGCAAGGTCGTAATATTTGTTGATGAGGCCGACGTTGAGCCCGGCTGGGCATGGGGCGCAGTGGTTGCAGTAGACGCAGGTGCCGCGCATGTCCTGTGGCGTGAAGGTGCCGATGATGCTGTAATCGCGTGTTTTTGTGGCAGCGTCAAAAAAGCCGAGGAGCTCTTTGACATCGGCGAGATCGCGCACGCCCGGGAGCACGGTGAGCACGCCGGGCTTGTCGAGGGCATACTGGATGCACTGATATTTTGTCAGCGCCTGGCCGAATGGTGAAGTGGCGGCGTCGAGGAGCTGTCCGGCGGAGAAAGGTTTCATCACGGAGATGCCGACGCCTGCTGCTTCACAGCGCTGGTAGAGGGCTATGCGCTCGCTTGTCTCGCCAATGGCGTACTGGCCCTGGCGATAGTCGTAGGATGGGTTGATCGAGAACATGAGCTGGTCAAGGAGACCGGTGTCGAGGACGGCGTTGGCGAGGGCAGGCGTGTGCGAAGAGAGTCCGATGTGGCGCACAACGCCCTGGTCTTTCATGGCGAGCAGATGGTCGAGGATGCCGTTTTTCTGGTAGGCTTCCCAGTCGCCGGGCTCATCCAGACAGTGGATGAAGCCGAAATCGATGTAGTCGGTCTGAAGTGTCGAGAGCTGCCAGTCGATCTGGCGCTTGACGGTATCGAGGTCGGTGGTCCAGCCATATTCGCCGCTCTCGTAGTTGGCGCCGAAGTGCACCTGGTAGTGCATGTCGCTGCGCACATGTGCGAGGGCTTTGCCGACATAGCCGAAAGTGGCGGCACCGGCGGTGGCGAGGTCCATATAGTTGATGCCGTGGTCGTGGGCATAGACGAGGGCTTCGACGGCTTCGGCTTCGCTGGCGCTCGCGAGGGCGCTGGAGCCCAGACCGATGACGCTGATCTTCTCGCCGGTCTTTGGGTGGATGCGGTATTCCATTTGAGTGCCTCCTGTGAGATGATGTTGACAGTGTGTCAGTATATTCATCATAGCATGTCGCTGACGTCGTGTCAATAAGAGGATAATGGTCGTATTTTGTCCTTTCATCAGCGAGGGATTGTGATACAATGATGATAGACTAAGAGAAAGGTGGGATCCTCCCATGGAAAAAGCTGTACTCGATTTTGTTGTTGAAGAAACTGGTAAACTGATCGCTGCGCCATCCTGCAGCGCTGAATGCAAGGCTGCTGCCGAAGCATGGCTGGCAAGCGACAAGGGCGAAGAAGCCACCAAGGCCTACATCGCTGAACTGGAAGCTGACATCATGCCGCTGGATGGCCTTATCGCCTTTGCAGAATCCGAAGCTGGTGCTCAGGTATTTGGTGGTGCAGAAGCTGCCAAGGGCGTGGCGCAGCACGGCCGCGACCTCAAGGCAGCCGGCAAACTGTATTGCGACTGCCCTGCCTGCGCAGCCTGCGAAGCCATCCTCGCAAAGAAAGATCAGATGATCTGAGTCTGCTGCAGCAACGACCGTCGGGAAGATCTGCCCGGCGGTTTTTTTATGTCCGTCTTGACGTAATCCCCACAACCCCTGCACATCATCTGAAGCAAAGATTGAGCGATCTCTGCTATACTAAGACTGTAAGTAGTCGCCTTACAAAAAGGCTGACTGTCCGCCTGGAATGCGTTCCGAAGGACAGAACCAGCGATCCCGCGTCCTGGCGGCGCGTTCATATAAAGGTGAGGTCTGACCTCGCGTGTTTACCCAGCTGTTTATGAAGAAAAGCCATGCACAGTGTCCCGACGCCGCAGCAGCCGCTGCGGATGAGCCTGCGGGTGCTTTGCGCGACGATGGCACACAGCGTTGATATAGATCCACTCAGGCGCAGTCCAAAATGGCGGACTGCGCCTGAGCCCATTTCCCGGCCAGGTGGTTGTGTGGAGATGGTGACGAAGGTGGAGGATCTGTGGAGATGCTGTTAAAGGGGCGGATCCTTTAGCTTCTGTTAAGGCTGGGGGTGTATCATACAGACATCGGCTGGATAGCCGACAGATCAATGAGAAAGAAGGTTCGATCCTATGAAAGATCACAAGAAGCGCCTGGCGCTCGTTCTGCTCGCGGCGCTGAGCATCTTTGCACTGGCAGGGTGCAGTTCTTCTTCGGGCAGCGAAAGTGCCGACGATACGAGCACATCCAGCAGTACAGAGCAAACGTCTTCCTCGGCCAGTGAGGATGAGAGCAGCTGGCTGATCGGTGAGATCACGGTCGTCTCCGACAACGAGATCACCCTTACGTGCTATGAGTCTGATGAAGCGGTCTCGACAGTGGAGGACATCGATACCGATGCCCTGACGGCGACCGGTGAGACAGAGACGATCTCCCTCGCAGATGATGTCAGCGTTGAGCGCTACTATAATGGCGTGACCCAGACCACTACGATGGATGCGCTGGCCACAGGGGTGATGGTCGCTATTCATGAGTCGGATGCGCAGACGGTCTACATCCTCGGTGCGGAAGACGATACTGCGGTGACTGGCACAAGTGACAGCAGCACCTCGACAGACAGCACGAGTGACAGCAGCACTTCGACGGACAGTACAGACAGTACCTCCACGTACAGCAGCAGTGAGAGTACAGATGACAGTTCCACGTACAGCAGCAGTGAGAGCACGAGTGAGAACACCACGACTTTAGAATGATCCTTTCCTCCATATATCATTACACCACAGAAGACGCCGCCTGGGATGCCAGGCGGCGTCTTCTGGTTGTCGGGGTGGAGCGGCTGTGGTATGATGGGGGCGTAACAATACGCAAGGGGACC
>CAUDRX010000149.1 GCA_958451915.1 uncultured Peptococcaceae bacterium | reverse complement strand
GATGAGACGCGCCAACTTCTCCGGAAAGCCACCGTTCGTATCCAGCTTGACCTGGTAACCCAGCGCTTTCACCCGCTCTAAGAATGCTTCGATATCAGGCTGCAGCAATGGCTCGCCCCCGCTGACACAGATCCCATCCAAAAGGCCCTGACGTTTGCGCAGAAAAGCAAAGATACTCTCTTCGGTTTCTCCCGGTCCGAACGGTCCTGTGATCAATTCACTGTTATGGCAGAACGGACAATCCAGCTGACACCCGGCTGTGAACAACGTACACGCCACATGCTCCGGATAATCGAGCAGCGTCAGCTTTTGCAGGCCTTGAATATTCATCCTTATCCCTCCTATTTGACAATCCTCTCGATCTTCGTCCAGATCGCATGGTCTTCTCGTTCTTGTTCGCCGTTGTGTTTCAGCTGGTTCCAATACTTGAACTGCGTCACAAATTGATTGTGAAGCTGCGCATCCTCATCAGACGGCAGGTCGGTGGTATCTGCCATTCGTGCCCAATACCCCTCCAGAATACCGCTTTCCATTTTCGCCGTTGACCATGCCGAAAAAGCCATCAAAGCACAGTTCAGGAATGCAACTGTGAGCAAAAGACGTGCGATATGAGACCGCCCATCATCCCGACGGCTGGCGAGCGCTACTAACGCCACAGGGAGCAGCCACCAGGCCACAGCAATAGAGCGCGCCCACCAGATGGTCGAGGTAAAGAGCACGATAAAGATCACTGGCACCGTAAACCATAGCAGCATCAAACGTCGGCCAATATAATCGGTCTGTACCTGAGCTTCCTCTTCCCCCTCTTCATCGCTCACATAGATAGCATTACTGTCCATGCCTTTGTAACGTGGCAAAAAGACAGAAAAGACGAGCAGCACAAGGGCGATGAGGATCAGGAAACCTCCAATGAAGCCAAATCCCCGCAAGGCAACGTCCGGTGCCGCATAAGCAGTGTTCACCAGCGCTGTCAACTGTTGCACCAAAAGGTTAAGCCCCAGTGAATCTATCGCAGGAGAAGCGACCATGCTATAGATCATCTTGCCCAGCCAGGTCTTGCCTTCCAAAATGACCGGCATCGATGAAGCGGTCAGATCGGTCGTGCTAAGCAAGCTTCCGGTATCAACCAGGTTCTGAATGAAGGGATTGAAACCAATGATAACAAAACCGCTAAAGATGACCACTGCCGCACGGATCGCCAGCCAACGCACCGCCTGCTTCTGATAGAGCACACAAAGCATCACAGCAAACCCGACAGCAAGCACCACGGCAGCACGCAGCCCGCCAGAAGTGGCGTGAAGGATAAAGACCCATAAAAATGCCAGAACCATCAACAGGTCGCTCCGCAGATAACCTTCATTCAATATCAGAAAGGCGAGCAGCAGGAAGCATTGGATACAATACGCCAGCACCGCATCGCTGTAAAAACTGAACACCTGCGAAATAGCGACCGGGCTGAACACCGCGAGCAGAGCAGCCAGGGCCGCCATGCGGCGACGACCATGCAAAAGCCGGCCAAAGCAATATCGTGTCAGCAAAAAGGTCGGCACAGCGAAGAGCAGTGTGTGTGCTTTTGCCATCTCATAATGACCGAGAAAAGTATAAAGGCAGGCGTCCACATACCAGACAGCTTTTCCCGAGCGCAGTGCCAGCTCAGAAACGGTACCAGCATCGTCATAGATCGGATTCCAGCCACCAGCCAGGGCAACAATGGCCTCCGTATAAAAGCCACGCCCCCAGTTAGACTGCTCCCAGATAAAAGCCGCCACATATCCAAATGCCACAACCGCTACAAAAAATGCCACACCGATCAAGGCCAGCCGGCGCCCTCTCAGCGGCCGCCCTTCGTAGTGAGCCAGTTTTTGAAAGAGCATCAGACTCACGATCACGCAGAGCGGCAACGAGACCGACAGCACATGCAAATGCAACAGACTTGCAAATGCACACAGGACAAAGAGACTCGTAAGGATCAGGAGCCAGCAAGCTCCCCATTGAACAGCACCAGGCAGCTCAGGAGCTGTTCTTTTTTCTTCACTCATCCTCTCACCCGCCTTTCTTGATTAGATACGGAAAAAAGCCCTTCCCGTTTTTCAATATATTTCCTGAAAATACGGGAAGGGCTGTACGATCACACTTTGTGCGAGACTGCATCTTCAAGCAGCATGTGCTCATCGGCAGAGATGACATGACGACGCTCCATCAGCATCCGTTCACGCATACTCCACAAACTTGAAGAGTAGTCCACATAATAATGGTGTGGATTTTCAAAACGTTTGACTTCATCCCACAGGGTATCGATCTCCTGGATGCAATAATCGCGGATCTCAGAAACGCTCGGGCTTTCATAGACCTGCTGACCCTGTTTAAAGATCGGTACCTGCAGCCTTTCAGCACGGAAATTTTTCACGGTCTTGCGTTTCCAGACCGCATTTGGATCAAAGATCTCGATCGGACGGCTCTCGTCAATGGTCTCATCGGCAAGCATCACAAGATCGGCGATGGCCTTGTTGCTCTCAAGGTCAAAGAGCCGCCACGGCATCTTATACCCCGGCGTTGTGATCTTACCAATATTCTCACTGATCTTGATACGTGGCTGCAACAGTCCGTCTTCTTCCACTGCGACCATCTTGTAAACACCACCAAAGACCGGGTCACTCTTGCAGGTGATAAGACGTTCGCCGACGCCAAAGCTGTCGATCTTTGCCCCCTGCACGAGCAAATCCTGGATGAGGAATTCATCCAATCCACCACTGGCAACGATCGCACAATCTTCGAAGCCCTCAGCATCCAGCACCGCACGCACGCGCTTGGAAAGATACGCAATATCGCCACTGTCGATGCGCACACCTGCCGGACGATAACCCTTAGGCACAACCACTTCCCTGAACACCTTGATGGCATTTGGCAGACCAGAGCCAAGCACATCGTAGGTATCAATGAGAAGCGTGCATGCCTGTGGATAGGCTTCAGCATAGAGTCTGAAGGCCTTTTCTTCGTCGTTAAAGAGCTGCACCCAGCTGTGCGCCATGGTCCCCAGCGCTGGCACACCATAATCGCGGTCCGTCGATGTGTTCGCCGAACCAGCGACCCCCCCGATATAAGCTGCACGTGCCCCATAATTGGCAGCATCCGGCCCCTGGGCACGTCTGGAACCAAATTCCATCACCGAACGTCCCTGAGCCGCACGCACGATACGGTTCGCTTTTGTAGCGATGAGGCACTGGTGATTGATCGTCAGCAGGAGCATCGTCTCCAGGAACTGCGCCTGGATGACCGGGCCACGCACCGTAACGAGCGGTTCCTGTGGAAAGACAGGGCGTCCTTCCGGTACAGCCCATACATCACATTCAAATTTGAAATCACGCAAATAGTTGAGAAAAGCTTCATCGAACATATTCTTTGATCGCAGATATTCGATATCCGCTTCCGTAAAATGCAGGTTGTTCAGATAATCGATCAATTGCTGCAGACCCGCCATGATAACAAAACCGCCGCCATCTGGAATCTCACGGAAAAACATATCAAAGTAAACGATCTTATCCTTCAGCCCGTTGATGAAGTAGCCATTTCCCATGGTCAGTTCATAAAAGTCCGTAAGGAGGGTCAAATTTCGTTCATCCATAATCAGTATCCCCTTAACTTCGCCACATCTCAATGGCTGACATTCCATCCTCTAAACAATAATCTTCATTATATTCGTACATCTGATCCAAAACCCCGAGATCATCCGGCTGGTCGGCTGCACGGCGTATGAGCGGCTTTACATGTTCAAAGAAAGTGGTACGCAGGAGCTCTTCCTCAACGACTGCTTCGAACACACCTTGCAGATCAGCGATGCGAAAACGTGCCGGCACCCAGTTGAAAGCGATCGGTGTACGGTAGAGCTTGGTGCGCAGGCTCTCTACAGCACAACAGATCATCTCCAGATGGTCAAATGAGATCCCGTCTGCATCCTCGGATACTTCGCGATGCCAGACACCTTTGTCGTCTGACAAAAGGTCTACACTGCCGGCAAGCACAAGATCATCATGCACGAGCCTGAGATGACTGCGATAATGGTGAGGAGACAGCGTCTCCGTTTTCATCGAAACCTCAAACCATGCAGCCTCAGCAGCATCGTTACTGCCTGTAACATCGCCATTCTCGCCGTAAGGCACGAGGGCCAGAAAGCACTGCGTGATCACACGCGTACGTGGATCTCGATCAACACGGCTGAAGGTCGCAACATCTCCCTGATAGACAGGTGCAAGCCCAGTCTCTTCCAAACATTCACGTGCTGCACACTGGCCGAGAGTCTCTCCCTTTTCCAGAAAGCCGCCTGGCAGTGCCCAGCCGCCCTTGTACGGAGGACGGCCACGCTTGACAAGTAAGATCTCCAGCTTGCGCTGCGGGTATTTCTTCGATGCATTCTCCGGTGTATCCTGAGCGCGAAAAACCGCACTATCAGCGGTCACAGAAGGATGCCAGTATCTGCTGTCATCATAGGCCGCTGCAAAGGCGCGGTCTTCTTCACTCAATTTCATCCTATCCCCTCACTTAGATCCAGGCATCAGTATCTTCGGTCGGTGCCAACTCCCAGCCATCATAAACACCGACATTCTCATCGATCGCTTCAAAGCATTCGTAAGTCTTTTCAGTCAAAGTCATCAATGTCAGATCATGTTTAGCAAGCATCTTCAGCCCAAGGCTCATAGGCTCGAGCGCTTCTTCGTAAAGGTGATCATCGATCACTTCAAATCCTGCCATCTGAAGCGCCGAAGCAACGCGTGCACGGGTCGCTCCATCCTGGAAATAAAAATAATAGTAAACACTGTATTCGTGGTTCAGATCGATGCCTGCTTCTTTCAGGTTCTGGACCATGTAACGGTTGCGGATATGCGCCATATCGACATCCGACGGATAAAGGGCATTGAAATAGAAAGACCAGTTGCCATCATTATCACTCATATAATTGAAATCATAGTCATTATATTCGGCTGCGATCTTACCAACAAGCGGTGCGACATATTCAACATCCGGTCCGTAAAAATAGAACATTCGCGTGCCTGCATAGGTCACAGAACCGACAAAACGCGCACGTGCTTCTTCGTCCATGACTTTGACGATGTAGTTCTGGATCTCGAGGATCTTTTCTTCCTCTTCGGCTTTATAAAACCCATCGACGTCCGGATCGAGAAACTCCATCTGTACGCCCATCAGCCAGTGCAGCTGCGGGATCGGCGCTTTCTGAGCAATCGCCAGATCGACATTGATCAGCGCACGCCCATCGTCCATGTTTGCAACATAAAGCTCGAACTGCGCCGGGATATCCAGCGCTGGATGCCGCTCCGCCTCGTCGTCCGCGAACGTAAACTCGATCTTGCTTCTAATCTCTTTATCTAAATCTTCCATTGGAAACCTCTCTTCAAATTATTTTCTGATAAAATCTTAATAGCTACAGTATAGCTGATAAGCCCATGCGCGTCAAAGGAAGAGTGCCGCCCGTGCATATTTTTTCCGCAGAAGCGCGCGTTGCTGCAGATATCCAGTACTCGCCGCTGAGCGCCGGATCACATCTTCCTCCATCCGCTGCCACAGTTCAGCGTTCGCGCACCCGAAAACGAAAACGTGGCAGGCCAACAATGTTGGTTTGTCAAACATATGTTACACACTATGCAGAAAGCTTTTTAGAGTCTCT
>CAUDRX010000148.1 GCA_958451915.1 uncultured Peptococcaceae bacterium | reverse complement strand
ATTAGATTCAGAGTCAAGTACATTAAGTAATATGTGCTGGCTCTTTTTTTATTTGAAAGGAGTTTTGCTCGTGGCTAAACAAGGTTTTATTATCGACGTACCTAACGTGCTCATCAAAACCGGCGACAAAGCATATATTTCCCTTACCGCAACCGAAGGTCAGATTACTGCTGAACCAGAATCTATCACCATCGAAGGCGGCCAGGGCATCTACCCTCTGTTCGAGATGAACACGAAATCTAACATCACCATCTCTTTGACTGACGCTCAGTTCAACAGCGACCAGATCGAAGCGTTCGGTGCTACCGCTTCTACCGAAAATAGAAAGCGCTATGAATTCGAAACTTCCTACGTTGTAGGCGAAGACAATACCGTCACCATCGAAGGCCGCACCATCGCTGCTTCTGACCTCACCCTGAACGGCTTCACCCCAGTCGCTCAGTCCGGTGGCGAACCTGCTTCTGCAACCGCTGGTCAGGTTCTCGTGGATACCACTACTGAAAGTGGCAGCACCAAGCTGACCTTCGCCGCTGAAGATGAAATGGCAGGAAAGACCGTCTCCCCTGTCTACTCCTACACCGAACAGGCTGATTCCCTGAAATTCCTCGAAGGCGTCTTCCCTAAGAAAGCTGAAATCATCCTCCAGTTCCCACTTTATGAAGACGAAGACGGTAACGACACTGCACCTGCAACCGTACAGATCACCGTTTACAAAGCATCTATCAACGCTTCCCCAACCATCGGCGGTAGCTACAAGACTGCTTCTACCTTCGCTATCGAATGTACCGCTATGAACCCTCGTCGCGCTGACAAGGAAATCTGGGCAATCGATATCTTCGACAATAAAGAAGACTAATCACTGAACAATTTAATCGGGCGCTACGAAAAGTAGCGCCCTTCTTTTTTTAGCAAGAACGGTTGGGTTAACGCCCGAAGAAAGGACGTCGGACTAAAAGTCCGGGAAAGGATTACGGTAAAAGGAAATGGCAACTAAAAAAGCAACTAACAACGACATTGAAGTTCAGAAGAATATCATCGTTCTTCGTAACAATCGCCGCATCGAGATCAAGGAAACGAAACTCAAATACTTCTCCTCCGGCGACTTTAGTTTATATCAGTTTTTTGAAAAGCACGGCCTTGAAAATATCATCATCGCGCCAGACGGACGAATCCTCGCACTCAGATTTCTTTCCTCCGTATTGGACAAACCATATGAAATGGAACAGGTGAACGTTGCCCCAGAAGGTGAAGATGCACAATACGAAACAAGATTTACTTTTGACAGCGACTTAGAACAGCTTTATGACGAAGAGCTTAGTCTTTCCGAGTTAAAGAAGATTATGGAAGTTTCTAAAGAGGTTAACGGGATTTCCGAAAAAAACTAAATAAGACCGCTTCTGATTTTACGTTAGAGCGCGGTCTGGCAGTTATTTGTGCTCACACAGGCTTTGTGCCGATGGATCAGCTGATGGAGATGTCGTACCCGATGTATACGCGAATCCTCGGCGAGATCACAAAAAAGATCATGTTTGAGTCTTACTCCAATCTTTACGGCAACGCTTATGCCGGTGAGAAAGGTATGAACGTTATCAAAGAATCGAATCCTCTTAAAGACCTCATGGGCGATGGCACACAGTTACGAAGACTAACAAGACGCGATTTAGGCGAATTACAGAAAATCAAAAGAGTATAAAGGTGGTGGTTAAGTGGCAACAAACGCAGATGCTCATATTACAGTGACAGCTAATGTCTCTAGCGCGACAGAACAGTTAAAACAATTAGAAGCAGCGGTCAAGAGTCTTAATAATGCTGTCAGTGGTTTTAAGTCAGACAGTGGCGGCAAATCTCTGTCCAATGCGCTCGGTCAACAAATTAGCGACATTGACAATGTGATCAAAGACTATGAAAAAACTATCGATCGTCTTAATAAGTCGCTCAAGCAGGCTGGGAGTTCCGTCGGCGGTGGTGGCACAACTAGCGTCGTTAATGAAACAAATCGCGCTGTAAAAGCGGCACAAAACCAGAAAAAGGCGATCGAGCAGGTTGCGATTGCTGGCACTACAAGTTCACGTCAGCAGGTGAACGCACTTGGCGCATTGAACAGCGCCGAAGAATCCTATCAAAAGACTTATTCAAATCGCCAGAAGATGTATGAGACCTCAGCCGCCACTTACAGCTCAAGCACCAGAGAATATGAAAAGGCGGTCGCACGTCAACAGCAGTATGCTGATTCCCTTGCTTCTCGTGAGCAGGTAACGACAAACGGTTTCCTGAGAAGAGTTCAAAACTCGGCTGCATACATTGCCGGTTATGGTGTGTTCAATACTTTGACGACAGGTCTTACAAGCGGTCTTGCGGCAATTAAAAACTATGAACTTGGTGTTACCGACCTTCGCAGAACGCTTGAAGAAACCGATCCGGCTATTAGAAATTTTGAAGCGGCATTATCCAACTTTGGTCGTTCTGCTATTGAAGACGCAAAAGAGTTCGGTGTTGGTATTACAGACGCCCAAGAAGCCATGACAGAACTTGCCCGCGCCGGTGTTAATGCTGGTAGTCTTAGCAACATGACTGAAAGCGTCCTTATGGGTTTGAATACGACTGAACTCGAAACAGCGTCCGATGTCACTTCCGCATTGGTTTCTACGATTAAGCAGATGGATATGGACTGGTCAGATTCCGGTATGATCATCGATAGTTGGAACTTCTTGGCTGATAAATATGCTGTCCAGACTGACGACTTCGCTCATGCAATTGAACGTTCCGGTGCCGCATCTAAAATGCTCGGCATGGACTTATACGACCTCAACGCTGTTGTAACCATCCTCGGCGAATCCACTCAGGCATCCGGTGAAGAAGTCGGTACTGCATTCCGCTCCCTCTCTGCTCGTCTGCTTCGTGACAGTACGATCAATAAACTTGCTGAGTACGGCATCCAAGTCAAAGATACAAATGGCTCTTTCCTTGATTTCCGTGATATTATGATGAACATCAACGACGTCATTAAAGACCTTCCTGATGACTCCATCGTATTGTCGGATATCATGGATACCCTCGGTGGCGCTTGGCGTAAAAACTGGATTACCGCATTAACTCAGGATTTCGACCGTTTTGACGAACTTGTCCAAGAGCAGGCTGACAGCATTGGTTATACCGCAGAAGAAAACGCTAAAGCAATGGGTACGATCGCCAAGAAAGCAGAAACACTCAAGCAAACATTTTTAGAAGCGTTCATTGATATTGGCGAAGACGGCGGCGCTACGGAAGGGATCAAAAACATTCTCGATGGCACCAGCGCAGCATTAGAGTCTGCTATCAATTCTCCTTCCGTGAGATCTGTCGCTGATTTTCTTTTCGGGACACCTTTAACATCTTTGGCTACCGGTGGCTTGTTTGGTGCTATTACAAAGTTATCCGGCGCAAGTAGTCCGTTGTTCATGATTGGCGATCTGTTAAGCTCCCGTATCAGCAATTCTACCAGTACACTTGGCGGATGGATCAACGCTCAATACGATAAAGTCGGTGTGAGCGGTAAACGCAACAGAGCACAACAGCTTTATGATACTATCAAAAAAATGAACAACCTGACGGATACTGAAATGGTTCCGATTGCAGAACAGATCGATGGTATTTACCAAAGCACTACGGCAAATTATGCTCGTTCAAATTCAGAGATTGAGAGATATAACAGCAATCTTTCCGATACTAAAAGAGAAATCGAACGATTGAAATCCATAGAAGGTCAAAAGGGCTTCTTGAAAGATCTCTTCGATTCGGGTGTTACCGACCCGATGAAACAAGCAGAAATTTATAATAGAACCATGAATGACCTTTATGACAATCAGGCAAAGAATGTCAGGAATTTAAGCGCGGCACAAAGCGACTTCAATGAAATTTCCAGAGCTTCTATGGTCACAACCGAAAAAGGCGTTTTTGGCGCTCTTCAATCCGCAAAATTCAAAGAAGGCGTTCGAAGTTTTGTTGGTGGTCTTGCTGGCGGCGCGGCTCAGATCGTCGCTATTTCGGCGGCCGCAAAAGGTATCGACTGGCTATTTAACCATCGCCAAGATTCCCATGATGATTTTGCTTCCGCATATGATAACTATCAGCAAATGATCGAAACCATTAGTGGTCAACAGGCATATGTAGAGAGCATAGAATCAGACTTCAACGCCATGGGTGCTCTCGTTACAGCCGATATGAAAAATACTGGGCTTAGTAGTACTGATTTTGCGTCTTTTAAAACCCAATTAGAAGAGTTAAAAGGTCTTGCGCCGGAAGTTGCACACGCTATTGAAGAAAGCGCTGTTCAGCTCGGTAATTTTGGGAACGCGGCAACTGCGGCATCCGAAGCATTGGCCGAAATGCGACAGGATGAAGCCGTACAATTTATCGATGAATCACGGGATGATTATGTAAAAAGCATGAAGAACTATCAGGAGGAGCTCTATGATCTTGCTGGTGGTTTTAATAAATTGCAGAATAAAGGTAAGTACTCCGATATTCTTTTCGACATGGGACTTATTGCGCCAGATAAAACAAATGAAGCTGGCAACTATGATTTTGCTAATAGCGATTACGCATTAGCTAATATTGAAAAGATAATGGAAAACCGCGACAAGATCGAAGCGCTCATGAGCGAAAGCGGTCAATGGTCCGATGATGAAATTATTTCCTTCTTTGATTCTATGTCCAGCAACATGGATAAGATCAATTCTGCTATTTCTGAGTCTCAGGGTATGGCAACGACCGAGCTTGATGCAAAATACGAAACGTTGAAAGATGCCGTAGGCAGTGTTGAAAAATACGATGAAGCCTATAGCAGCCTAGAATCTCTTATCGGTTCTTCTCAAAGCGTAGATCAGGCTCAAACATTAGAGGAATTTGCGGCTCATTTAGCACAGACCCCTAAAGCGTTCAAAGAATACAGCGACGCAATGGAAAATTTGAACGATGAGTTTTCAAAGGCTACTACCGATACTGTTACTGACATGATCCAAGATTACGTCAAGAAAGCTCAGAGTTCTGGCGCGATTAATGCCGAAGACGCTGATAGTTTAGCAAACGCTATGTTTGAGCAATACTTTGGTTTTAGCGAGCAAGAGTTTGAACAAAAGAAAGCAAACCTTGAAAACAGAATAAAAAGCACCGACCTTGATCTTTCAAAAGCATTTGGTGTTGACAAACTCTCTGATATTAAAGCAAACCAGTTTGAAGGCATTTACGACTTTATGAACCAGCTTGAATATCAGCTCAACAACGGTTCGGAAGCGGCAGCGAGACTCCGCGATGCTTTAAATAATGATCTGATCAACGGATTAGATTTTACAAGTGAAACGTTCGACCCTAATGAGTTTGCTAACTTCTTCCAATTGGATTCATCCGCAGCTGACTCTGTTATCAGCGCAATGAACCAGATCGAAACAAAGGCGACATCTGTTGGCGAATCTCTCAATAAGGCTTTCGGCGGAGACTCTAATCTTGCCTTCTCCCAATTGACAGCAGCAGCTCAGGCGTCGATGGAAGGCGTAGATGCATTTGCTGATAGTATGGAAACGATGTTTTCTAGCTTAAACATCGAATCAGATGTGGCGTCTCAGATGCAGTTGCTTAATGATGTGGCTTCCGCTCTTGGTGTAACGCTTGATGATGAACTGGTAATGAAACTCGGGTTTGAGCTTTCTGATGATGGGTCTCAGCTTA
>CAUDRX010000147.1 GCA_958451915.1 uncultured Peptococcaceae bacterium | reverse complement strand
GCGGAATAAGTGATCAGCTCAGCGCCCTTGAATGGGAAGAGCGGCTGTGCCAATGTCGAGACGGCGAACATCCCAACGAAGAAATATGGCCAAATGCGGTCTTTGCGTGTGACCCCGAGCGTGTCCATCAAGCTCATGGAGATCGGCCAGAGGAGGATCAGCGAGGTGATAGGAGAGCAGACAGACGCCAATACGAAGCAAAGGGCATAGAAGACTGCCAGGAAGGTGACTGGACGGCCCTTGAAGATCTTACGGGTCAGGAACCATTTGGCGATGTACTTGGTATCGCCGATGGCATCCATGCCGCCGAAGAGGATCATCGCGAACAGGGTCAGGAGTACGGTGTTGGTACCGATGGCGACCATCCATACACCATTGAACCCAGCGTCGCCGCCGTAACCGGAAATAGCGAGTGCGAAGAGACCGACCATACTAGGCCATAAGGTGTCGACAGCACTCCAGAGATAGACCATCGAGAGGAACGCGCCCACACAACGCATCCCCAATGGGGTGATCGGATCGATCGGCGGGATCAACCAGAATAAGACCATGATGCCGAAGCCGACGATCAAATGCAGTGGATAAAGACTGCGTTTTTTCTTTGCTGTACTCAATTTTCTCATCCTTTCTTTCAGTTCAAAAAGCACATGCAGCAAAAAATAAAATAATTCCTGTGACAAGATCACTTACGAACGTTTTAAGGTTCCCCCTCTTGTCAAAAAGCATTTTATACCATCTATAAACCGCTATAAAATAATCTGGATTAACCATTTTTAATTTTAAAAAAACTGGTGAGACGATGCGCTCACCAGTAAACGTGTTTATTTATTTCTTATAATCGAGCGACCGTTGTCCAGTTGCGTATTCTTTTAACAAAGGGATATTCTTTAGCCAAAGCCCTTCCGGCGTTCGCTCGACGCATCCCTGTGCTTTGAGCGAACGCAGCATATTGGCGACAGTCACCCTATGAACTGACACAAATTTCGAGATCTCAACATTTGTAAACTTCTTTGCTAGGATGATCCGCCCGTCCTCTGTCTTGCGGCTGTAATTGAGCAGCACATTACAGAGATGCGCTGCCGCATTTTTCTCGCGCCGTGCCATAAAACGATTACTCAGCTGAGCGAATTCCTGCATCGCCAAAGCAAGGGCACATTCCAATAATTCCGGATGGGCGCGCATATATCGTTTACATTCTTCGACCGGGACACGCCAGCACACACATTCAGTCTGTGCCACAAAGCCGCTTTGCACGATCCCTTCGTTGCCAACACCGTACATGGCCAACAGACCAACGACCGAAGCAGCATCACCATCCCCCTGCCGACGGCTCAAAAAATCTTCATTGCCGGAAGCGGTCACGATCTCCCGATACACCAGACCACTCTGCAGGTAATAGATATATCTGAGCGGCGCTCCGCTCTCGATCAGATACTCTCCCGGCTGAAAGTAACATAATTCTGCTCCTGGCAGATTGCGAATTTCCCGAAATGGCATTGTTCACGCCTCCATTACATTTTAAACCATCCATCATACTATATGGTGATCATTGATATCCTAGCACGAATATCATTAAAATACAATATAAAGTTAATAGATGATAACATTTTCCTTGTACAAATACCACAAAAAAAGATCAGTTCATCACAAGCTGATCTTCCACTTTTACCTCATGCTTTTGCGGCGCGTGCTGCCAAAACAGGGACTTCTTCGCGCACGCTGGCTTCGCATTCGCGCATGGCCAGGATGGTCTTCTCGAACAGCTCTTTCAGCTCCCAGCCGAGACGTTCTGCGCCTTGACGGATGACGTCGCGGGAACAGCCTGCGGCGAAGTGTTTGTCTTTGAACTTGCGTTTGACGCTGTCGGCGCCCATGTCCATCACGCTCTTGGACGGACGCACGAGGGCACCGGCGTTGATGAGCCCTGTGAGCTCGTCGACGGCGTAGAGCACCTTTTCCATCTCATGGGTCGGCTCGATGTCGCTGCAGATGCCATAGCCGTGGCTGCATACAGCATGGGTGAGCGCTTCGCCGGCGTCGATCTCGGCGAGCAGCTCTGGTGCTTTTTGACAGTGTTCTTCCGGATACACCTCAAAATCCACATCATGCAAAAGCCCTGCCAGGCGCCAAAAGGCTTCTTCATCGCCATAGCCGAGCTCACGGGCGTACCAGCCCATCACACCTTCAACGGTGAGCGCGTGCTCGATATGAAACGTGTCCTTGTTGTATTTCAGCAAAAGATCCAGCGCTTGCTCTCTGGTGATCGAAGTTTCCATTATAGATCCTCCTCCTCTTCGTTCTCCCTTAAGTGTACGCGCTGCAAGAAGGTTCTGTCAATGCTTCCTTGATTTTCATCATGGTCTGTGTTATTCTGAAGAAAATCCGAAAGGGGTGAAAAGATGTTTCACATTGCTTGCAAATGATCGTACAGGCAGCACTGCTCAAAAAACAGGGGCCAGTCTGCCGATTTGCAAGGAAGTGAACATCTTTTCGCAATCATCCTGCCCTCTGGCAGGGTGCCATTGGTGTGATATGCACCGCAAGAGGTCACTTTCTTGCGGTGCTTTTTCTTTTTGAAGGAGGAATACCTCATGTCAATGATCCAGATCAACCACCTTTCTTTTACCTATCCAGAAAGCTATGAGCCTGTCTTTGAAGATGTGTGCATCCAGCTCGACACCGATTGGAAACTGGGACTCATCGGCCGCAACGGCTGTGGCAAGACAACTCTGCTGAAACTGCTTCAGGGCCTTTACGACTATCAAGGCAGCATCCACGCCAGCACCACCTTTGACTATTTTCCTTCTCCCGTCCCGTCGCCGAACGCCCTGACCATGGAATTGGCAGCAACACTATGTCCTTTGGCTGAAGAATGGCAGCTACGTCGTGAATGTCAGCTTCTGGCGATCAATGCCGATGATATCTTCTATCGCCCTTTCTCCACCCTTTCCGGCGGCGAACAGACAAAGTTCCTGCTGGCTTGTCTCTTTCTCAACAATGACCACTTTCTCCTCATCGATGAACCTACCAACCATCTCGATGCCCATGCCCGCGAAGTCGTTGCCGCTTACCTGTCGCGCAAAAAAGGTTTCATCCTTGTCTCTCACGACCGTGCCTTCCTCGATGCGTGTGTGGACCACATTCTTGCCATCAACCGTCACAGCATCGATATCATCGCCGGCAACTATTCAATCTGGAAAGAAGCGCACGACAATCGTGAAACCTTCGAAAAGCGCCAGAATAAGCGACTCCAAAAGGAGATCCAGCATCTCCAGGATGCTGCCAGCCGTACCGCTGACTGGTCTGACCACGTTGAACGTTCAAAGATCGGCGCTGCTGACAAAGGCTATGTCGGACACATGGCTGCAAAAATGATGAAACGCAGCAAAGCCACCCTTGCACGACGCGAAAAAGCCATCGCCGAAAAATCTTCTCTGCTCAAAGACCACGAAAACGAACAACCTCTCAAGCTCACCCCACTCTTCCCTCGTGTCGAGACCCTTCTGCGCATACAGAATCTCCAGAGCATTTACGACGGCCAGCCCATCGGCGCACCAGTATCTTTGACCTTGCATCGGGGTGATCGGCTCTTTCTCGATGGCCCAAACGGCGCTGGAAAATCCAGCCTGCTTGCTCTCGCGAGCGGACAGCCCCTTGAGCATCTCGGTACGTGTCAGCTTGCCAGCGGACTCATCATCTCCACGGTGCCGCAGCACACTGATCATCTCCACGGAAACGTGATCACTTTTGCCCAATCCCACAACGTTGACCTCACACTCTTCCTCTCTTTTCTGCGTAAGATGGGTTTTCCCCGCAGCCATTTTGAAAAAGAGATGGCGCAATTCTCTGAGGGGCAAAAGAAAAAAGTCCTCCTTGCCAAAAGTCTCAGTGAATCGGCCGATCTCTACATATGGGATGAACCGCTAAACTATATCGATCTCTATTCCCGTCTGCAGATCGAAAAGCTCATCCAAACCTATCAACCAACGATGCTCCTTGTCGAACACGACCGCAGCTTCCGCGACACCATCGCAACCGATGTTATCGCACTCCCATAAACCAAACAGCCCTGGCCAGCACTTGACTGACCAGGGCTGTCATCTTACTCATCCAATATCATTTCCGGCGGGATCAGCTCGATCGGAAACATCACTTCAGAGTGATTATCCCAGATGAGCAAACGATCGACGACCGCATCCGTCGCGGCGTCGTGAGTGACCTTATAGATCTTTGATACGCGGAAGACCTTGTCCCCCTCACGGCGAAAATGATGGCCTTCTTCGACCAATTCATACGTCCATGGAAAAACCCGTTCGCTGCGCAGTTCACCGCAAAGGTCACCATCCTCTACCCAGAGATGCAGCTGCACATCCTGGTCGGTGGTATTTTTGAACCGATAGTCCACATAATTGTAATAGATCGATGTGCCAGCACTGAGCGGTTGACGGTGACCGATATCGCACGCCAACGCATCGGAATGCTTATGGAATTCTGTAACAGTGAGCGGGCTGTGCAGCACCAGCAGATTGACTGTATTTCCGAGATTACAGAGGCCACCGCCCATGCCTGGGATGATCTGGTTCTTCTCGATCACACGGCCATCTTTATAGCCTTTCTTCTCCGTGACATTGCCCACCGTGCGCCAGAACGAGAAGGTCTCACCCGGATGCACGACCAGCCCATCGAGCTTCTGGCAGGCCAGCCGGATATTGACAGCCTTGTTCTCCTGCAACACCGGATCGATACCTGGACCGACTTTAATAACCCTGGAACGCTGGCTGGAAACGACGTTTGGCAAAAGGCCAGGCCCTCGTTCGCTGGCAAAGGTCTCTTTGCTGAACAAGTCCTGCAAATGTCGCTTGAACGTTTCTTTCTGCGTGGAGATCTTATAGAACGCAGGATGGATATCGCAGAAATTGCGGCGACGGCGTTTTGCTGACGCACCGCCATTTTTCCGGATCCCGCCCAAACGATGATGGTATTTTCGCCGCAGACGATAAGTCACCAGAATCGCCTGCTCAACACGACGACGGCGCCCCAGTTTTTTCTCTTCAGGCCAGCGCAGGAATTTTACAAGGATGCTCGCCATCCCTGCAAGATTGGCACCAAGAATGTCCGTGAACACCTGATCCCCGATAACAACCACCTGATCTGCCCTCAGTTCCATGACTGCCAAACCCTTCCAGTAAGCCTCCGGCCTTGGTTTGCCAGCATCGTGGATGTAATACGTCCGGAAATTCTGAATAAAACGCAGGATACGTTTCTCTTCATTATTTGACAAAAGCAGCGTCTTGAACCCTTTGGCGTGTAATCGGTGGAACAAGGCATCCACTTCCGGTGTTGAATCAGTGCCATGAAGGACCAACGTGTTGTCGATATCAAAGATCAATCCCCGTATACCCTGCGCATAAAGTTTGTCATAGTCAATCTCAAACACACTATCCACATACTCATAAGGATATAACTTCTTCAGCATGATGTCCCTTCTCTCATATAATCGCAGACGGTGTCGATCTGATCACAAAACGTCTCCCCAAAACGCTTTTCAAAGAACGCCCCACCGATCGTAAATGCCCATGGATCAGCATCCTTCACTTCATCAAGCCGTTCCCTGCTGTTGATGCTTCCTGCGAGCACCACCGGTGCATCGACAGCAGCAATAAAAGCCTTGTTGAGCGCAGCTGCATCACCAACATAACGATAACCGAGCAGATCAATGCCATAAACGCCCATGGCAAGATAATGTTCTGCTT
>CAUDRX010000146.1 GCA_958451915.1 uncultured Peptococcaceae bacterium | reverse complement strand
TGCCGTTCATCAGCTATGGCGGGACCTCGCTGGTAGTGACATTGATCATCGTAGGCCTGATCGTGAATATGTCCCGTTATGCGGATAAGTCGAAGACTGCAAAGCTCAGACAAGGCAAGAGATAATAACATAAAAACATTTTGACCATACAATGGGGGAAGTTCTATGAGAGTGATAGTTTCCGGAGGTGGAACAGGCGGTCACATTTACCCGGCACTGGCGATCGCTGAGCGCATCCTGGAGGAGATCCCTGGCAGCGAGGTGCTCTATATTGGCTGTGACAATGGCCTGGAAAATAACATCGTGCCACAGACTGCGATTCCATTCAAAACGATCTCAGCGAAAGGTCTGCCGCGAAAATTGACACCAGCACTGGCAGCCTCGCTTGCGACCAATTCAAAAGGGGTCATGCAGGCCCGCCGGTATATCAGGGAATTCAAACCCGATCTGGTGATCGGTACAGGCGGATTTGTCTGCGGGCCGACGGTGCTCATGGCTTGTATGAACCGTGTGCCGGCGATGATCCATGAGCAGAACGCCTATCCCGGGATGACAAACCGGCTTTTGGCGTCGCGGGTCAGCAAGGTGATGATCAATTATCCGGAGGCTGCAAAATTTTTCGTCAAAGCCAGAGAAACTGTCCTCACTGGCCTGCCGGTGCGTGACGATATTGGTAAACTCAGCAAGGAAGAGGGCTGTGCCGCCTTTGATCTGGACCCTGCGAAAAAGACTGTCCTTGTAACAGGCGGCAGCCGGGGGGCACGCACGATCAATCGTGTTTGTGCCCTTGCTCTTTCCGGGATCCTTGACAGAGACGATGTTCAGGTGATCTTCATCACAGGCAAGGCAGGGTATGTTGAGACAAGCCTGCTCTTGAAGGACAGCGATACGACTGTCCTGCGCAACGACCGTCTGCGTTTCCTGGAATACAGCCACGATATGCCGCATGCACTGGCGGCAGCTGATGTGGTTGTCGGCCGTGCAGGTGCGACTTTCCTGGCAGAGATCGCCATGTGCGGGCTGCCGGGCATCCTTGTACCGTATCCGTATGCCAGCGACAATCATCAGCAGTTCAACGCGCAGGCTGTTGTAGATGCCGGTGCAGGTGAGATGATCCTTGATGATGAGATGACGGTTCCAAAACTTATGGGTGCTCTCGGGCGCTTCCTGAATGACAGCGACTATTATCAGGAAAAGAAGGAAAACATGCAGCGGCTCGCCCGGCCGCAGGCACTGGATGATATCATCATGCTGGTAAAAGGGTTTCAATAAGAGATAATGGGGTGGAGCAATTGGACTACTCAAAAGAATTTAAACATGTACATTTTATCGGCATTGGCGGCATCGGGATGAGCGCTGTTGCTGAAGTGATGCTTGAACGTGGCTTTCAGATCAGCGGCTCAGATCTCAATGAATCTGATCAGGTGCAGATGCTTCGCAATCGCGGCGCCAATGTGAATGTCCCGCAGCGAGCAGAGAATATTACTGATGACATTGATATTGTCGTGCGTTCGACGGCAATCCATGAGAGCAACATTGAATACCGCGCTGCTGTAGAAAAAGGTATTCCTGTGGTGCATCGCTCTGAGATGCTTGGCTATCTCATGCAGACACAAAAAGCGATCTGTGTAGCTGGTTCTCACGGCAAGACCACGACTTCTTCAATGATCGCGCTGGCATTGGAAAAGAATGGCCTCGATCCGACCATTGTTGTAGGCGGGGTGATCAGTGATATTGGCAGCAACGCCAAGAACGGCAAAGGCGACTGGTTTGTCGCCGAGGCTGACGAGAGCGATGGCAGCTTCATCAATCTGCTGCCATGGTATGCGGTTATCACTAACATCGAAGAAGACCATCTCGATCACTATAAGGATATTGAAGAGATCCGCGAATCATTCAAGAAGTTCCTGAATAAGACCAATAACGATGGCCGTGCCCTGCTTTGCGCCGACAATGACGAATCATTTGGCATCGCTTCGCAGTGCCCTGTGCCAATGAAGACCTATGGGTTCCACGAACGTTCCCAATACCGTATTAAGAATCACAAGCAGACAGGGATGAAGAACGAGGCTGATATCTATAATGGCGACCGCTTCCTTGGTCATCTTGAACTTCAGGTGCCAGGCAGACATAACATCGCGAATGCCACGGCTGCTGTCGTAGTCGGCATGGATGTCGGATTGACCTTTGAAGAGATCGCGAGCGTGCTCAAAGACTATAAGGGGACGCGCCGTCGTTTTCAGCTGCAGGGAGAAGTGGATGGCATCGCCGTTTATGACGATTATGCACACCACCCAACGGAGATCGCAGCCACTCTTGAAGCAGCGCGCGCAGTCGGTGCAGAACGCGTTGTTGCGATCTTCCAGCCGCATCGTTATTCGCGGACGCAGTTTTTGGCAAAAGAATTTGCCAGCGCGCTCTCCCAGGCTGATGAAGTGGCCCTGCTCGATGTTTTCCCAGCTGGGGAAGCACCGATCGAAGGGGTTTCCAGCCAGCTCATCGTCGATCATATCAATGAGATCGCACCAGAGAAGCATTGCCAGGTTGTCAATGATGAATATCTGACCAATGGCTTTATCAGCCGTCTCAAACCCGGCGACCTGGTGCTCGTGCTGGGGGCAGGCTCCATCTGGAAGCAGGCGCCATTGATCGTAAAAGCCCTGGAAGAACACAAAGCGAAGTAAAGCGGCGCTTCAACACAGAGAAAAGGTTGATGCTGATTGAAACTTTTCAGAGATAAAAACAGAGGCCCTAAGACCCGCAGTGAGGACGTTGTCATCCCGGAGGAATATCTGGAATACGAACGTGAAGCTGAGGCGCGCAGGCAGCGCGAAGCGGCGGAAATGACAGAGAAGCCTGAAGATGGTTCTCTTGAAAGCGAGCTTTCATCGGATGCTTTCAGTTTGCGAGTGGAGCAGCTGCTGAACACTGACAAAGAGAGCCTGACCAGCGAGAATGATGATCCGGTTTCCAAAGAGGAGGAAACAGCGGCAGCAGTAGCGAGCGTGCTCGAGAACATCTTTAATGATGTTCGTGCCGCAAATGCGACAGAAACAGATCAGGGTGCATTTGTCACGCAGGACGAGCCGCCGGCTGAAGAAGAAACGCCGGCAGCAGATCCGCGTGCAGAGCGCAGAAAGAACCGCAGAAGATCCAGAGAGAAAAAGCAGCAGGATCCGCAGGCCGAACTGCCGCTGGGCTTCAAGATCATCCTGACGATGATCGTGCTTGTCGTCGCAGCTGTCGTTGCCCTGCTCGGGCCGCTCATGCGCATCGACAGTGTGCAGGTCAACGATCTGCAGTACATGACCGAAGAGCAGGTCGTGGAGATTGCGGGTGCGCCAGTTGGACAAAACCTTTTTCTATATCGCACCTCGCGCGCCGAGGAAGAACTCAGTTATTACCCATATGTGCAGAACGTGGTGGTGACACGCCATTTTCCACACTGGATCGGGATTGAGATCACCGAGCGTCAGCCTGCAGGCGTGCTCCTTAATAATGGCAGTTATCTTCAGTTCAGTAAGGACGGCGTGCTCCTTGACAATACCAAGACGCTCACTCATCTCAATCTGCCGCTCATCACCGGTTTTTCAATGAAGGATGTGCCGTCACCAGGTGAAGCATTTAAGGACAATGAACGCTTCAACGATATTTTGAAGATCGTTAATGCATGCTCTGATGAGCTTCTCACAATGATCCAGGAGATCAATATCGAGGATCGCAGTAATATCCTTGCCTATACCAGTCAGGGGCTGGAGATCCGCATCGGTGGGGTTGATGATATCGAGGCCCGCATGGCGGCGCTCAATGACATTATGAACCAGGTCATCCTGAGCGGTATTGTTGAAGAACCGATCGAAGCCATCGACATCCGCTATGCCAAGTCGCCAGTCATTGTGCTCGAAGGTTATGATAACATTGATGCTTCCGAGTTGCTTGATGACAATGACGAAACTGCAGGTGGAGAAACGTCGTCTGCCCAGACACAACAGCAGACCGGAAGCCAGGGTTCACAGACTACCCAAAGCAGCAGCACGACGCAGCAATCTGGTGGTAATGGCGCAGGAACTTATACGGATGGAGACAGCACTGGCCAAAGTCAGACGGCAAACGATCCTGCAGGCCCTGCCAGCCAAAGCGTCGGGCAATGATGGGCAAATGAAGACAATGTGGTAAAGAATGTGAGAAAGCGTGAAAAATATTTGCAAGCGCTAGCGATATAGGGTATTATATTCAATAAGGCTAAGATTTTATGTGGAGGGATCGTGGATGTTCCAACTCGATGATAAGAATAGTAACGTCGCCGTTATCAAGGTGATCGGCGTGGGCGGCGGCGGCGGAAACGCCGTTGAGCGCATGATCGCGACCAATGTAGACAATGTAGAATTTATCGTAGCAAATACCGATGCACAGGTACTCGCTCAGTCAAACGCTGACACCAAGATCCAGATCGGCGTAAAGCTGACCCGCGGCCTCGGCGCAGGCGGCAACCCTGAGATCGGTCAGAACGCGGCTGAAGAGAGCCGCGAAGAGATCGCAGCTGCTCTCGAAGGTGCAGACCTTGTTTTCGTTACCGCTGGTATGGGCGGCGGTACGGGTACCGGCGCTGCTTCCGTTGTGGCTGAGATCGCCAAGAGCCAGGGGGCGCTGACCATCGGTGTTGTCACCAAACCTTTCAAGTTTGAAGGCCGTAAGCGTCTGAAAAATGCTCTTGAAGGCATCGAAGAGCTGATCGATAAGGTTGACAGCCTTGTCACCATTCCAAATGACCGTCTGCTGGAGATCGCCAGCAAGGAAATGACGATGAAGGAAGCATTCGAATATGCGGATGATATCCTTCGCCAGGGTGTACAGGGTATCGCTGATACCATCACCAAGAATGCAATGATCAACCTTGACTTCGCAGACGTGCGTTCTACCATGCAGAACACCGGGACTGCGCTCATGGGCGTGGGTGTCGGCAAAGGTGAAGACCGCGCTGTGGCAGCTGCCAAGGCTGCGATCTCTTCTCCACTGCTCGAGACCAGCATTGAAGGGGCGACCGCACTTCTCATCAACATCAGCGGCCAGAACCCAACGCTTCTTGAGACGCAGGAAGCTGTCGACTATATCAACGACGCTACCGGCGGTGAACCAGATGTTATCTTCGGTGTTATCGATGACCCAGGCGCCAAGGATGACATTAAGGTCACTGTTATCGCGACCGGTTTCGAACGCAAACCAGAAGAACCAAGTTTTGCACGTCCTTCATCCAACACCACCAAGAGCAATACGAGCCGCTCGACCAGCCGCAGCACGACTCATCACAGCGGCGGCTATGATGAAGTACGTATCCCGGATTTTCTGAGAAACAGAAATCGCTAAGGGCGTTTCATCCCGGATCGAAAGATCCGGGATGTTTTTGTATGGAACGAACGTGTTGCAGTCGTCTAATCGGGCGGCAGCTTAGAAAAGGAGCAGAAAAATGAACATCAAGGGGATCATTTTGGGGGCACTTAGTTTCCTCATCATCGGGGTCTGGCATCCCATTGTTATCAAAGGCGAATACCACCTCGGACGCAAGGCCTGTGTACCGCTCTTTGGGGCCATTGGTGCTGTCTGTATTGCCCTCGCGCTGCGGGTGAAAAACACCATGCTCAATACCGCTATCGCTCTCTTTGGCTTCTCTGCCCTCTGGGGTATCCACGAGGTGTATGAACAGGAAGAGCGTGTGGCCAAAGGGTGGTTTCCAGCCAATCCAAAGCGCGCAAAGAAATAGCTGAGATCTGTTGCATTAAAAATCGCACACCATTGAACTGCACCCCATTTGTTAGACAGTATGATATACTTTCTGACAGATGGGGTG
>CAUDRX010000145.1 GCA_958451915.1 uncultured Peptococcaceae bacterium | reverse complement strand
ATCGTAACGCTTTTCCTCGTCGCGGTAGGCAGTCACGAGGGCTTTGCCGCTGTCGTAGAGGTCAACGTCAATGCCCTGGGCTTTGAGGTGTTCTTCAATGATCTTTACTTCGATGATGGTATCATCACAGACGGCAACATGCATGAAAATCTCCTCCTTAGGTGCGGTCGGTGGCGGGCCGCGGTGATGCTTGTCTGGGTTGTTCTTATTATACATGAATTATACACGAATCGAGTCAAAATGTGTATCTGTTAAATGCCGCCTTTGGTGACACGCCCCTCTGTTCATGCGAACTTTGTCTTCTTCACAGATCGGTCCCTCGCAGAAAGTGGGGGGCTTGAGGGTGGACGTACTTATCTGCAGTCTGAGTGGTGGGAGCAGTGCACACTTTTTCCTTGATGGTATGACAGCTCGTTGATTTGCATGAATTATTTGCGAACTCAGAGATAATCGCTTATACTATAAATATAGAAGGAATAGAAGGAGGTTGTAAGATGATCGATTATTCAGAAGCGCTCAACGAATGGGCGGAAGAGTTGGGCGCTGTGCACCTGCCTCGGTGGGATGAGCTGCCAACGTTGAGTCTGTACATGGACCAGGTCTTGCTCTATATCAATGAGACGCTGTCTTTTTTGAACGTTGAGCCGCAGCAAGCGCTGGAAAGCAATGCTCATAAAAGAGGGGAGCAGCTTTTAACAGCGGCGATGATCAATAATTATGTGAAGCAGCGTTTTGTGCCAAAGCCGGAAAAGAAGCGCTATCAGCGTGAGCATATCGCCTGCCTGATCGCCTTTGTGGTGTTGAAGCCTGTGCTGCCCCTGACGGATATCCAAAAGGGGATCTACCTACAGCTGGCACTGTGCGATCGTGATTTTCAGAAGGCGTATGACATTTTCTGCCGCCAGGTAGAAGAGAGCCTGCAGTGCGTGTCTGATCTGGCGCAGGGGAAGATCTCAGATCGGGCGGTGTATTCGGAGATGCCTTTGAGCATTCTCGGTACGAGCATGTCAGCTTTGTCACTGGCGACGAAACTGATCGCACAGAAGGTGTTGTCGTTAAATACTGCTGAAGATGGCGAGAATTTTGACCTGGGAAAATACATGCAGTCGGAAAGATAAAACAGAACAGGCGCGCTCCTTGAGGATGATCTTCAAGGGGCGCGCCTGTTTTTTTATGCGTTTTCTTCTTCAAGTCCGAATAGCAGCGCGAGGCGGCGTTTGGCCGCAGGATGTGTCATGGTTTCGCGGGCGGCTTTGGCGTCTGCTTCGGTGGCATCCGGCGTGTTCAGTGCGACAAGGACGTCGATGTCATAGAGCATGCGATGCAATTCGTTCTCGATCTTGATGCCGTGTTTCTGCATGGCAACGAGTGAACCGATGGCAGAGACTTCGAAAGTAGGCAGCTCAAGGTCTTCGAGGATGAGGGTGACGTATTTAGTGATGACGATCGGTGCAAATTCTTTGCTGCCATCGTCGGCTGGGTTGACGCTTTCATCATTGAGCTCGTAGAGCGCAGCGGCAGCGATGACGATGTTGGCGTCTTCCGGGGTCATCTGTTCTTCCATTGTGAGCGCCTGGGCAAGTGCGTAACGCTTCAGGGTGCGGCCGAAGGCAGCCTGATCATCGGCGAGTTTATCCAGGGCAGTTGCAAGAATCACGTTGAGTTGAGAATTAGTCATGTTGTTTTTCCTCCACTGAATGGATGCGTTGATCCATGTCTTGATATTTATCTCGGCGGTCGTCGATCTTTGCGACGGTGTAAACGCGTCCGATGCCATCCTCGAACAGTGCCTCCTGCATTTTTTCCAGGCAGTGATAGAGGTCACTAAGCGAGCCTTCGAGTACTGTACCCATTGGATTGAGGCGGTAGGTCACATTGGGATCTTTCGCGGCGATATCGAGCACACGCGCGATGTATGGGCTGCAGCTGGTGGTACCGGTGCCCATCGGAATGATGGTGAGTTCCATGAGAGCCATGCTCATCCCTCCTTTGTAAGATGGCTGATTTTTCGACTGCGGTGCTGTAAGGACCATAAAATTGTTTTCAAATGTGCTTTTCAGATGGCATTGGAAAGGATTTTTGCTATAATAATCCTGTAGCTAATAGTATATCACAAAGACTGTTTTATTTATAGGAGTGATTCTTTATGGAACAACGTGTATGTGTGTTATTGGCCCCTGGTTATGAAGAGGTTGAAGCATTGACGCCGGTAGATTATCTGCGCCGTGCGGGCGTTACGGTAGATATTATCAGTACCACTGATGAGATCACTGTGCCTAGTGCCCATCAGGTGTTGGTACAGGCGGATTCCTTCCTGGAAGATATCAAACCGGAAGATTATGCGATGGTCGTGGTACCGGGCGGTCTGCCAGGCGTGCCAAATCTGCTCGCGAACGAACAGGTGCTGCGTTTTGTCAAGGCAATGGACAGTCAGGGCAAATGGGTCACTTCTCTGTGTGCAGGTCCTGCTGTGCTGGATGCCTGTGATGTGCTGGTTGACAAATGCACGACTTGTTTCCCAGGCTGGGAGAAAAATCTCAAAGCTTATGGCAGCTTCAGTGAAGATACGGTTGTTGTCGACGGGCATGTGATCACTTCCCGTGGTGCCGGTGCAGCGGGTTATTTTGCGCTGACGCTTGTGGAGAAACTCTGCGGCGCTGAAAAAGCGGATGAAGTGAAGCGTGCGGTCGTGATGGATATCGTTGAAAAGAACCTTGGTCTTTGATGCGCAGCGTTTGTAGGATATATAGGTTGAAAGTATGAAAAAGAAATTAGGAATCATTTTTCTTTTAGGACTGGCTGCGGTCGGGCTCTTTTCCGGCTGTGAGAGTCAGGAGACCAAGGATCGCCTGGCAGAGGTCGAGACGGTGCTGGAATCCCGGGATGCGGCGCAGATCTATGCCATCTGTGATGATGCGACAAAGCAGAGCGTGAGCCAGGATGTGATCGCTGAGCGCATGAGCGCGGTCTATGACGAGCTGGCGGTCGAAGAGATCGACTACTCGGATTTCGAGCGCAACAAAGAAGCGTCGACCGATGGACAGACCGTCTATGATGCCACGGTCGCTTTGAGTGGCAATGGCTGGTCGGTGGAACTCCCTGCGCAGCTTGCGTTCACCGGCAGCGATGCTGACATGCAGCTGGCATGGACACCAGAAGTTGTGCTCACCGGCCTTACAGAGGATAATACCCTGAACATCGAAGTGACGCAAGGCCGTCGCGGCACGATCTATGCCCGTGATGGCGAGGTCCTCGCAGAAGATGATGAAAATGGCACCCGCGTCTATCCGCATGCAGACGTTGCGGCTTCCTGTGTCGGTTATGTACGCGCTGCCACTGCGGCTGAAATTGAAGCTGGAACAGTCGGCGATGTTTCGATCGGCACTGAAGTCGGACGGAGCGGTTTTGAACAGGCTTATCAGGACCGTCTTGTGGCCACGGCAGGGATGACAGTATCTTTCAGTGATCAACCGGACAAGGTCCTGATCCAGACGGAGCCTGCCGATGGGGAAGATGTGACAACGACCATCGACCTTGAAGCACAGACGCTCGCTGCGAACACCATCAGCGGCGAGACAGCGGCGGCTGTTCTCGTAGAGCCAAGCACCGGTCAGGTACTGGTGATGGCAGAAGGTTATTCGTATGATCCGACCCTGTGGCTGGATGAGGCGATGAGCGCCGAGGACTATGCGGCAGCAGTGGAAGGTGGTTATGCACCAGGCAATGGCCTTTTCGCTCAGAAAAATACGCCGGGCTCTACGCAGAAACTCCTGACCACCTTGATCGGGCTCAACAGTGGCACCATGACCACTGAGACTGGCTATGAGATCTACGGTGAGGACTGGGCACCGCCAGGCGGCTGGGGCAGTTATAAGGTGCATCGTGTCACGGCCTATAATGGCTGGGTCGATCTGCACACAGCACTTGTCCATTCCGATAATATCTATTTTGCACGCTGCGCCCTCGACATGGGTTACGATACCTTTAATAATGGTATGAAAGCTTTGGGCTATGGTGAAGAGGTGCCAGGTGCTTATCAGGTAGATACCAGTCAGATCACTTCCGATGGCGTGATCGCTGATGGTCACGAGACTGGTCTCGCAGATTCAGCGTATGGGCAGTATCAGGTGATGACGACACCGCTCCAGCAGGCGTTGACCTATGCCTGCTTACAGAACGGTGGTAAGATCATGAAACCGCTCTACGCCATGGATGAGACACCGGAGGTCTGGATCGATACCGGTACCAGTCAGGAAAACATCGATTTCATCAAAAATGCACTGCGTGACGCGGTGACGACCGTGCATCCACTCGCTGATGCCACTGATGCCGGGGCGACAGTCTATGCCAAAACTGGCACCGCCGAGATCGGTGCGGATGGTTCGACAAACCTTGGCTGGATCTGTGGCGGTGATCTGAACGATGCCAGCTGGACCGCCTGCATCCAGGTCAATTATGTGGAAAACCGCGGCGGTTCCGATGTCAATGCAGCATACCTCGGACAATTTGTGTCAAGCCTTTATAATGCCAACGGCGGCGCTTATGTGCCAAGCGGCATGGAAACAGAAGAAGACGCTGATGCCGGCGACAGTGCCGGCACAGAAGGCTGATCGTTGGATCGATCTCCTGACAGAGATGTCAGGAGATTTTTTTGTAGAAAAATGTGACATGCAGGGAACAAAAGGTGCTTATAAGGGTGAAGGGATCACGAAGAGGAAACGAGGGGAGGTTTGGCGATGGAAGACAGTAAGATCGTAGATCTGTTTCTGGCACGGGATGAACGGGCACTGCAGCTGACGGCGGAGAAATATGGTGCACGATTGCGTCGCCTGGCGCAACACATCGTGTTGGATCCAGAGGTGGCACGAGAATGTGAGAATGACACTTATCTGGCGGCCTGGCAAGCGATCCCGCCACATACGCCGAGGCAGTATCTCTATGCCTTTCTGGCGCGTATCACCCGACACCAGGCGCTGAACGTCTGTCGGCAGCGCAACCGCCTGAAACGCCAGGCGCATATTGCACAGCTGAGCACAGAGATGGAAGAATGCATCCCTGCTCCGGATGATACTGCATGCCGCATTGATGTAAGGGCTTTGAGTGAGGCGATCAATGCATTTTTGGCGACGCTGAACGAAGAGACATGCAATATTTTCGTGCGCCGTTACTGGTTCCTTGATCCGATCACCGATATCGCTGTTCGATATGGTTTATCAGAGAGCAAAGTGAAGACGACACTCTATCGTACGCGCAAGGCGCTGAAAACGTATTTGGAGAAGGAAGGTTTTGAGTTATGAGAGGGTCTGAACTTTTGGAACACATGGGAACGATCGCGCCTCGTTATATTGAGCAGGCTGACAAAGAAGCGGTGCCGTGTCGCCGCCTGCGGCCAAAAATGGCTGTGGCAGCGGTATGTCTTTTTCTCATGATCACTGCCCTGGGTACAGCGCTCTCAGTGCGAGTACCTCAGAGTATGATGGATGAGTGGGAAGAGGTGGACGCGCAGACACTCTTTCCAGACCGATCTGCGTCAATGCAGGAGAGAAGGCCGGATTCGGCAGTGACTTCGACAAGTTCTGCTGCTCTTTTGGCGAAAGGAACGATGCCGTATGAGACGACGCGAGACCTGTCTTCAGAACGCGAGGCTATGGAAGCACGGTCCATGATCCCTGTATTATCAGAATATCCCGTTTTTGATTGCCGGGCTTATTATACTGTGGACGGTGGGTTCTACGGGGTGTCATTTTCCTGGTACATGCCCGGGGAAGAGACTGGTGCCCGCCATCGCCTGACGATGAACGTGGCACCAGAGGAAACATGGTTTCCCGGTGATGTGCTGCTTGCCGTTGAAG
>CAUDRX010000144.1 GCA_958451915.1 uncultured Peptococcaceae bacterium | reverse complement strand
CAAAAGAGATGTATTCCCCGCGCTCAAAGAGTACGATCTCCGCGTTCTCGTCAAGACGGCGCAGACGCGCTGCGCAGGAAGCACCGCCGGCTACCCCGCCGACGATCAAAATTCGTTTAGCCAAAGTAAAAACTCCTTTCAAAAATCAGATGATACCTATATTATACGCGAAAATTCCGGCTGCGGATAGTTATTTGCGCCATTTGGGACAGATCTTTGCCGAAAAGCCCCGCTCGGCGTATCTGCTTTCAATATTTTTATGCAAGCACCCGAGCCCTTGATAGAAAATCCAACATAGAAACAGACAGATAAAGATGACTTGTGTCCATCCAGTCCAAAGCAGTCGCGTAATGACCAAAATCTGAGAAAAGACAAAATGCGAAAACAATTTGAATTTTATGTTAACACCGCCGTTTCAATGGGATGCACATTAGCCCTTCAGGCGTAAAATTATGCTGCGCCATAAGAACCTCCGACTTCACACACACGCGCAAATGGTCATTTTCTTACGGAAACAGTGAGTTCTGCCGCCTGTTTCATTGCCATTTTCCGCTTTGTGACACATATTTGGAAAGGATTCATAACAAATACGGTCTTGACGCGAACCCGCTGATTTATGATAATAATAACGAAGAACAATGGATTTTGTCTTATGCGTTCGAAAATAGGCTTTGAAATAGTCTGAAAATTATAGTAAGATAAAAGAGTACTATTTAAGTGATCGTGCGGCATAAGCCCCGATCGCCATCGGCGCTAAGACGCCAAAAGGTATGAGTTGTTTAAATCTCAATTTTAAATGAGGTGGGAGAAACATGTCAGAAGAAAGATTTGAAGTGATCGTCATTGGCGGTGGCTTAGCAGGTTTGTCTGCGGCATATCGTCTCTCCAAAGCAGGCCGTAAGGTCCTCGTTTTGGAAAAAGCTCCTTACAGTGGTGCGAAGAATGTCTCCGGTGGCCGTATCTATACCTACGCCCTCGACAAGCTCATGGGTGATGCGTGGAAAGGTGAAGCCCCACTCGAACGTGAGATCAACCAGGAATATCTCATGATGATGAACGACGAAGACGCCGTTATCATCGATACCACGACCAACGCACTGGGCAACCAGTCCTACAGCGTACTGCGCGAAAAATTTGACAAGTGGCTCGCCAAGAAGGTTGAAGAAGCCGGCGGCCTCGTTATCGGCGGTGCCTGCGTAGACGGCCTCATCCGCAAAGACGGCCGCGTCTGCGGTGTCACCGTTGGTGATGAAGAACTCGAATGCGATCTCGTCATCGACGCAGAAGGCGTTAACGCCATCGTTGCTGAACGTGCCGGTGTTATCGATCCGATCCGTCTCGAAAACATCGCAGTCGGCGTCAAGAGCGTCATCCGTCTCAAAGAAAACGTCATCAACGACCGTTTCAACACCAACAGCGACAAAGGCGTCGCACTCCTCGGTATGGGTTCTGCGAACCAGGGCATCTTTGGTGGTCTCTTCATGTACACCAACAAAGACACCATCTCCATCGGTCTCGTTCAGGATTCCAAGACCTGGAAGGAAAGCGGCCTGCATCTGCCAGATGCCATGGAAGCGCTCAAAGAACATCCAGTCATCGGTAAATACATCGATGGCGGCGAACTCGTTGAATACACCGCTCACCTGATCCCAGAAGGCGGTTATGATTCCTTCTCCGAATTCTGCGGCGACGGCATCCTCGTGACCGGTGACGCAGCCGGTCTCTGCCTCAACCGTGGTTTTACCGTACGCGGGATGGACTACGCCATCATGAGTGGTATCGCAGCAGCCGAAACTGCTGAACAGGCTCTTGCAAAAGGCATCTTCACGAAAGATTTCCTCAGCATGTATACCGCACGTCTTGAACACAACACCCTGAACGACTTCAAGACGCTGAAGAATGCGCATCACTACATGGCCAACAGCGAACACCTCTTCACGACCTACCCAGAACTCGCCATCAGCGCCCTCCAGAGCATGTACAAAGTGGACGGCGGCGCAGCTCAGGGCGTTGCGAAGACCATCGTCAAAGGCCTGCCTAAGTTCAAAGTATTTAGCGTAGCAAAAGATGCCATCAAGGGGGTATTATCATTATGATGAAAAAACTGAACATGGACGACCGTCTTGCGGCCGACCGTTTCGACAGTGATGACGAACACGCACATATCGTCATCGATAAAGAAGCATGCCGTACCTGCACTCATCGTGCCTGCACCTATAGCTGCCCTGCCGAACGCTACAAATGGGATGAGATCAACGACATCATGACGTTTGACCATGTCGGCTGCCTCGAATGCGGCAACTGCCGTCTCGTTTGCGAACGTCTCAACGAACGCCGCCCTGGTTACGACTGGAACTACCCAACTCAAGGCCACGGTTTCTTGTCCAAACAAGGCTAAACCATTAGTGATCGTTTGAATTTCATAACGAAGAAAGAGGAGCAGTGAACTATGAGAATCTTAGCATGCATTAAACAGGTTCCGGATACCTCCGAGATTAAGGTCGATCCAGTAACCAATACCCTGATCCGTAAAGGGGTACCAAGTATCGTTAACCCAATGGACTTAAACGCAGTTGAAACTGCCGTTACCCTGAAAGAACAGAACCCAGACACCACCATCACCCTGCTCACCATGGGGCCTCCTCCAGCAGAAGAAGCCCTTCGTGAATGCATCAGCATGGGCTGCGATGACGCTTACCTGCTCACCGACCGTGCTTTCGGTGGTGCTGATACCTACGCGACCAGCTATTCCCTTGCAGTCGCTGCCAAGTATCTTGAAGAAAAACAGGGCGCACCATTTGACCTCATCATCTGCGGCATCATGGCCGTCGACGGTGACACCGGTCAGGTCGGCCCTGAACTCGCAGAACACCTCGGCCTGCCACAGATCACCTATTGCATCGGCGCCGAAGTCGAAGGCGACAAGCTCAAGACCAAACGTGCCCATGAAATGGGTTATGAAGTGCTCGAGACCCAGCTCCCTGCACTGATCGCCGTTACCAAGGACATCAACAAGCCACGTCGCGGCACCGTTCGCGGCAAGATCGCTGCAAAGCGCGCCAAAGTTGAATGGATCTCCGCAGACATGCTCGGTGAAGCTCTCGACCGCACCAGAATCGGTCTCAAAGGCTCCCCAACCAACGTCCGCAGCGCCCATCCGCCAAAAATGCGCACCCGCGGCGAAGATGTCACCGGTAAGGATGCCAAGGAATCCGTTGCGAACCTCATGGCAAAACTCACTGAAAACAACTTGATCTAAGGGAGGCTGAAAAAACATGGATCTGAAAGAATACAAAAACCTTTGGGTCTTCATTGAACAGGAAAACAATGAACCTAAGAACGTCGGCCTCGAACTCCTGAACGAAGCAAAACGCATGGCCGGCGAATGCGGCCAGGAAGTTTGGGCCATGGTCATCGGCGAAGACAACACGAAATGCATCGAAGAAGCAGCCGCTTATGGCGCTGACAAAGTCGTTTCTGTTGAAGGTCCTGAATTCGCTCACTATGGCACCGAAGCCTACTCCAAGGCCGTCATCGAACTGATCAACAAGCACAAGCCATCCGCCATCCTCTTTGGCGCTACCTTCAACGGCCGTGACCTCGGTCCTAAAGTCGCCTGCAACATGCACACCGGCCTCACCGCCGACTGCACCGAGCTCGAGATCGACAAAGACGGCGTCGTCACCTGGATCCGTCCAGCCCTCGGCGGCAACCTCATGGGCCACATCTACTGCCCTAACACCCGTCCACAGATGGGTACCGTCCGTCCAGCCGTGTTCAAGAAAGCAGAACGCCAGGATGGCCGCAAAGTGCCAGTGATCAAAGAAAAGATCACCATCAAAGCCGAAGACCTCCGCACCAAATTCATCGAATTCGTACAGACCGTTGACGACGGCGCAGTCCGCATCGAAGATGCCAACATCATCGTCTGCGGCGGCCGCGGCCTCGGCAAGGCTGAAAACTTCAAGCTTCTCCAGGATCTCGCTGACGCCCTCGGCGGCGTTGTCGCCGGCAGCCGTAAGACCGTCGACGCCGGCTGGATGCCAGTTGCTCAGCAGGTTGGTCAGACCGGTAAGACCGTTAACCCAGACATCTTCATCTCCGTCGGGATCAGCGGCGCCATCCAGCATCAGGTTGGTATGGAAAAATCCGGCACCATCATTGCCATCAACAATGACCCAGAAGCCCCAGTATTTGAGATCGCAACCTACGGCATCGTTGGTGACCTCTTCCAGGTCGTTCCAGCGCTGACCGAAGCTGTGAAAGAATACAAGAAAAATAAATGATCCTAACTCATACCTGAATCCAAAAATACGCCTTCCTGCAACGCAGGGAGGCGTATTTTTGTAGATACAGCTCAAATGAAGAGGATGTAATAGATCGGCAGATAGGTGATCTTACCTTTGCGGGTGACCTCGCGTTCATTGGAAAGGACGAAGGCTTCTTTGACGCCATAGCTTTCGTTTGAGACAAAATGGTTCAAGGCGCTGTGGATGGTGTAGTCTCTGCCGGATTTGACTTCGATCGGGACGACGGAGAGATTGTCATAGTCGTCGATGAGGTAGTCGACTTCGCCTTTCTGGCGATTGTCGTAATAAAAGAGCTGGTAGCCGTGGGCATGCAGCTCGCTCGCGACGACGCTCTCATAGACGGCACCGAGGTTGATGCTGCGTGTATCGTCGAGGATGGCGCGAATGTTATTGCCGAAAAGGATGCCAGAGAGGATGCCGACGTCGTTGAGATAGAATTTGAGGAGGTTTTTGCCGCTGGAAGCGATGAGTGGAAAGGTTGGGGTCGAGATGGCGCGTACTTCGAGGGCAATGCCGGCGCTGATGAGATAATCGAATTCATCCTGATAGCTGGCGAAGGTCTTGCCTTTTTTTCCTTCGATGTCTTTGACGACGACGCGCTTCTTTTTGTTTTCCAGATTTGAAGGGATCATCTCATAGATGCGGCGGATCTTCAAGCGGTGTTCGCTGTCGTATTTTGAAGCGTCGGCAGCGTAGTAATCACGGATCTCACGTTGGATCTCGCGCACGCGCTGGATATTTTTATCAGCGAGGTAACTGTTGACGGCGTCAGGCATGCCGCCGATCAGGAGATATTTTTTGAACAGATCCATCATCTTATCATGTAGATTCTCGTCCAAGGCCTCCCGTGCTTCAAACTTGCGACGCAGCGTTTCGATGGCGAAAGGATTCATGCCATTTGCGAAGAGAAATTCTTCGAGATCCAATGGGTACATCTGCACACGGCGGATGCTCCCCATTGGAATGGAGGTCGTCTGTGACAGGGTAAGCCCGAGGAGTGAGCCGCTGGCAATGTAGGTGAAGCGCGCATCTTCGCGGAGAAACTTCAGCAGTGTCAGAAGGTGTGGATAGGCTTGGATCTCATCGATAAAGATCAGGGTGTTATCACGTTGGCCCAGTCTGTCACCGGCAAGCATGCTGACCTGAAGGTAGAAGTCATCGATGTTGCGTACATCGGCGAAGAGCTGGTCGCTGAGGCTGTCTTCGATCATATTGAGTTCGATGAAATTCTCAAAGAGCTGCTTGCCGACATGACGGATGATGAACGTTTTACCGACCTGACGTGCACCGTCGACGAGCAGGATCTTATCTGGATCGTTTTTCAGATGGGCTTCGATGGTTGCGGCGATCTTGCGATAAAGCATGGCGACCCTTCCTTTCATGACTTTTCAATACATTATCGGGGCGAAAACGATGACTTTTCAATAGGATTTTACATTGAAAACCATGACTTTTCAATAGAAATTCCGGGCAAAAATCGTGACTTTTCAATAAATGCGCCGGCGCGTATGGCGCTTCGGTCTTCCGGCGGATAGCTGGGCGCAAAAAAGCCGCAGTACGGTGGTCGTACTGCGGCTTTGCTGTGTCTGTGTGTC
>CAUDRX010000143.1 GCA_958451915.1 uncultured Peptococcaceae bacterium | reverse complement strand
ATCCGCCAGAGTCTGTTTGATCAATATTTCTTATAGATCATCTCGTTTTTTCTTATCATTTATGTGTTCGAATCAGCCCACAACATTTGTTGGGTTGCCGGCCAGAAAGGCCGCAATGTTGTCTGTCACGATGTTGGCACGTTTCACGAACGCTTCATCGGTCGCGAAGGCAACATGTGGTGTGAGCAGGGTGTGTGGTGTGCTGAAAAGCGGATGTCCGGCTTCCAGAGGTGGCTCAGTATAGAACACATCAATGCCCGCGCCGCCAATGCGTCCTTCGTTGAGCGCCTGGGCCAGTGCATCAATATCAACGATCGGGCCGCGTGCGCAGTTGATGAGGATGGCGTTCGGCTTCATTTCATCGATCTCTTTCTTCCCGATCATGCCACGGGTCTTGTCATTCATCGCCAGGTGAACAGAGATGACATCGCAAGTCGACATCAGGGTATCCAGATCGACCATCTTCACGCCTTCGATCTCTTTTGGAGAACGATTATATGCATAGCACTCGCTGCCAAATGCCTGCGCGACCTTGAGCACCTGCTGACCAATAGTGCCAGCGCCTACGACCCCGAATTTAAGTGCTGAGAGTTCCTGTCCGACGAGGCCGGCCATGGTGCCGCCTTCGCGAACAACTTTGTCGCATTCACGGATATTGCGCAGGAGCGTGATGGTCATCCCAAATACCAGATCAGCAACGGCTTCATTGGAATAACCGCTGGCATTGCAAACGGTCACGCCTTTTGCCTTGCAGACATCCATCGGGATATGATCAAAACCGGTGAAGGCAACAGCGAGAAGCTCGATCTTCTCCAGATGCTCCATAACGTTCGCGCTCATTGGCTGGTTGGCGATCACGACCAATTCAGCATCTTTTGCACGTTCGATCATCTCTTCATCAGAAGTGGCACGGGTATCATAAAGGGTCCATTCGACCTGCCCGCCGAGTTTTTCCTGCAACATGCCTTCGAGCACATCATTTGGAACGCTCAAAGGTTCTAAGACAACGAGTTTTTTCATGAATGCATTTCTCCTTTACGGTTGTGGTGCTGGCGCACAAGATCTGCCTTGCAGCGTTCCAGCAACCTGATCTCATATTTTATCTCCGCAAGCTGATGGAGCAGCGAAATGATAACTGGGTTATAGAGCCCGCCGGCGACACCAACCACCGGCATGCCCATGACAAAGCGGCTAAAGAGCATCGTCATCGCGAGCTGTTCAGCAGTCGACTGCATCTCTGCTTCGAGATCGAGCGGCTGGGATTCACCGCCATCAATAGCGGTGCCAAAACGATCGAGCGCCTGGTTTGCCTGTTCTCGTTCACTGACGGGCAGGGCCGCCAGGCGGATAAGGCGGAGCATATAGATCTGCTCATCGCGGCGATCGGTATCTATGCCATGCCCCTGCGCTGAAATGCTGCAGGTACGGATCATATTGCCGATGAGGATGGGGATATCCGGCAGACCTATGCCAAGGATACCCAACCCGACCCCTTCGGTCGTTGCTACCCCTAAAGAAACAAGATGACGTTTGCCCGCGGCATGACGCAGTTTCGCGATCAGCGAACGGTCGCCTTTGGTCTGCATGCCGACACGCTTATCAACATATTCATTCTTGAGCGCTTCTTCGTCATAGGTCTTTTTGATAATCGTCTTCCCCTCTTGGAAAACGACCTTGAACGCCGCTGCAAATGCTTTGACCAGGGTCTCTTCAAGTTTTTCAGGGATCTTATCCTCGATCTTGCTGCGCCAGGAATGGGTGTAGCGGCCCATAGCCTTTTTCCAGGCAGGGTCATGAAAAAGCAGCTGCCGCTCTTTCTGTCTGTGCTCACGCAGCTCAAAATTGATCGCAACGAGACTGTCTTTATAATTGTCCATGACGTTCACCACAACGATGATTCATTGCGATCGACAATCCCGACCTGTTCAAAATACTGTGCAGCGATATCCAGCAATGCGTGCATTTTCTCTGCACTTGGCACCAGATCGGCTTCTTCATCCTTCTGCGGCACCATGGCCAGAAGGTTCACCGGAGCATTCGGTGCAACGGCTTTGAGCGCCTTCATGCCGGCTTCAAAGGTTTCGTTATCATCATTGACGCCTGCAACGATGAGACAGGTCACTTCGTAGTACACGCCGCTTTCAGCAAGGATGGCGATATTCCCGAGAACGTTTTCATAGTCGCCTTTGACGTAATCGCTGTAGAACGCCTCATCAAAGCCTTTAAGGTCGATATTGACCATGTCGACTGTCTCCAGAAGCGTCTTGAACGCTTCGTGGTCAATCATGCCATTGGTCTCAAGCGCATTCAGATAGCCGGCTTCATGCACGAGTTTCGAATAGTCCCGCACATGCTCATACCAGATCAGCGGCTCATTGAAGGTATAACAAACGCCATTGACGCCGCGCGCGCGGTGCAGATTTCCGAGACGTTCGACCAGCTCTTTCGGGTCGAGATGCTCGGTATGGATCCGGCCCTGCGAGATGTGACGATTGATGCAATACGGGCAGTCCATGTTACATCCATATGCTGAGATCGACAACAGGTTCAGATCCTTCTCGGGATAGAAATTAAACCCCATTTCCTTTAAATTTTCAGTGGTCATCCCACTGATCTCGCCATAAGTCTTGGCGATCAATGTGCCATTGTCATTGACACGGCAGCGGCAAATACCCATCTCACCCGGCTGGATGACACAAGCATGCGGACACAGCCGGCATTCGACCGCGCCGTCTTCAAGCTTCCTGTAATAGCTTGCTTCCATGACAGCACCTCCTCTGTCTTCCATACTTCCATTTCCTTTTCTTCTGACCCCTCATAACAGACGAAGCAGGTCTTTCGGTGTATCGATCAATGTATGCGCACCGGCTTCGATCAACGCCTCACGTGAACGGAATCCCCAGGTCACGGCGATAAGGCGCATCCCTGCGGCTTCAGCAGTGGCAACATCCACTTCAGAATCACCAACGTAAACAGCGTCATCGATCGCGATGCCAAGGCGCTCACAGATCTTAAAGAGCGCGTCCGGGGCTGGTTTGGCCGCGATCCCCTGACATAATCCCTGGGTCATCTCAAAAACCGCTGGAAAATACTGTGCGCACAGCGCACGAACAGCATCATCGTTCTTGTTCGAGAGCACCGCACAACGGATGCCGCGTGCCTGGAGCGCCTGCACCGTATCGATCACACCGGCATAGGGTCTGGTATAATGTGCCTTCTCTCGCTCATATACATCGAGAAAGTACGCATAAGCCTTTTCATAATCGGCATCGCTGGTGCCGTCCGGCACGGCTCGACGCATCAGCCGCCGCACCCCATTGCCGACAAAAGCACGCACCTCATCCAGACTGCGTTGGGGAAAATCGCAGGCGGCAAGCGCCGCATTGACACTGTTTGTCAGATCCTGGAGGGTATCCAAAAGAGTCCCATCCAGATCAAAGATACATGCTCGCACCATCTTGCCAAGGCCTCCCTATTTTGAGCTCTTCTATTATTATAGCGGAAATCCTGCGCCACTTCATCCCTTATCTAACGAAACCTTCAGAAAAGCATCACTTTGGCTGTTCGCGCTTGAGCATAAAAGCCGGAATGAGCCCGAGGATCAACATCACCGCAGAGCTGATGAACACGATATCAACGCCCTTGACCATGGCAAGCATCTCACCGCTCTCTGCGATGGCGCCTGTTTCAACAACAGTGTAGACCATGGTGAAGATACTGAGGGCAAAGCTGTTGCCCATGAGCTTGGCCCAGTTGATAAGCGTCGAACCATCATCCTGAAGCTCCGGCGGCAGTGCGCGCATACCGTGGTCGGTGACCGGCATACCCATGAGACCGATACCAAAATAGCGCAGGCACAGGAAAGCGATAAAGACCACAATGGATGTATCCAGCGTCGAGAAACCGAGCAGGAGATTCCCTACAGATAAACAGGCAAGGCCGCTGACGACCAGTGCTTTGGACGAAACCATCGTATAAAGCTTCTGGCTGACTGGCGCTCCGCCGACCGAGAAGATCGCCGGGATCAACAGCAGGAGCCCATATTGGAACGCACTGTAACCGCGCACTGTCTGCAGATAGATCGCCAGCACGAATGGCGCCAGGCAGAGCGCCATCGACAAGAGCACATTGGCGATGAGACTGAGCGCGTATTCACGGTTGCGCACAGACGTAAAGGTGAGGATCGGCGAAGTCAGCTTGCCCTGACGAATGATAAAATACACACAGAGGATCGCACCAACGACGATCATCGCAATGATGACCGGGTTATCCAGCCCCATATCACTGGCCAGACTGAAACCCATCAGCACCAGCATGCTGCCTATGACGATGGTGACCAGCGAAGGGATGTCGATCTTTGCCACGCTGGATGAATCTTCCTTTGGCAGCACACGCATACCCAGAAGCCCTGCCAGGATGGACAGCGGTACACTGAACCAAAAGAGCCAGCGCCAGGAAAGCACCATCAGAAGCAGCCCGGCAATGACAGGACCGATCGCCGGCCCCAGAGAAAGGCTCATATTCTGGATCGTAAGGAAGAACGGCTGACGATGGCGCGGGATGAAACGATAGATAGCGATCATCGTCACAGGGATCAGTGCTGCACCCGCAATGCCCTGCACCGCACGTACAACGATGATAAAATAAACATTGGCAAAAAGGCCGCTCGCAAAAGAAAGGATCGCATACGCAAACATACTATAAACAAAATAATTGCGGAGCGTAAAGCGATGTACGAACCAGGCCGCCAGCGGACTGACGACCCCCATGATGACGGTGTAGCCGATCATGATCCACTGCACCTCAGTGACCGACGCATGGAAGATCTCCATGAAGAGCGGCAGACCTGCATTGAGCGCTGTCGAGTTGAACAGCGCCAGGAAGCAGGCTATAACGATGACAAAAATGAGACTGAGGTCATCTTTTTTTGAGAATGTACTCATACCAGGTGTCCGACAACGACACGATCCAAACCCTGAGCGTCGCGCAGACACTGCACCTCCTTATAATGATGTTTTTTGAACAATTCCTGCACAGCCAGCCCCTGCTTCCAGCCGATCTCGACAGCGAGCCAACCGCCGTATGTCAGATGATCAGCCGCTTCTGCAGCCAGCCGCTCGTAAATAGCCAGGCCTTCATTCGCTGCCAGGAGCGCCAGGCGCGGTTCCTGATGCACTTCCGGTGAAAGCGCTGCATATTCTGCGTCACTGATGTATGGCGGATTGCTCACAATGGCATCGAAACGCTCCCCCTGCCAGGGTGCGAAAAGATCACCCTGACGCCACTCAACTGCAGCATCCAGCTGCGCGGCATTACGAGCCGCTACCGCCAGCGCCCGTTCAGAGATATCCGAAGCATCCAACTGCCAGTGGGCATGTGCCCGCGCCAGGGTCACAGCGATGATGCCACTGCCTGTGCAAAGATCGAGCACGCGGGCTTCTGAAAGGGTCACCCGTTCAAGCACTGCCTGTACGAGCACCTCAGTGTCAAAGCGCGGGATCAGTACATCTTTATTGACCTCAAAGCGCGCATCCATAAACCAGGCATAGCCCAACACATACTGCAAAGGTTCGCGGGCGGCAAGCCGTTCTGTATCCTCTGCGAGCTGCACCTGAACAGCTTCAGGGAGCGGCTCATCGAGATGGGCCAGGAGATTGGCCCGCGGCATCCCCAGCCGTTCTGCCAGCAGCCGTTCCAGATCGAAACGCGAGAGATGCGCCAGCCGCGTCTGCGCATCACGCAGCCACTGACGGCTCGTCATGATTCAACCTCTTCGGCCGCCTGCTTGAGTTTTCGCGCCTGATCCGTGCTGACCAGGGCATCGATGATCTCGTCAAGGTCACCCATCAGAGTCTGCTCGAGGCGATGGGTAGTGAGATTGATGCGGTGATCAGTGATACGCCCCTGTGGAAAATTATAGGTACGGATGCGCTCGCTGCGGTCGCCGGAGCCGATCATGGAACGGCGCAGCGCCGCTTCCTCGCCGTGCTGCTCTTCCATCATCTTTTCATAAAGACGGCTCTTCAAGACTTTGATCGCCTTTTCCTTGTTCATCTGCTGGGATTTTTCATCCTGAC
>CAUDRX010000142.1 GCA_958451915.1 uncultured Peptococcaceae bacterium | reverse complement strand
AGGATTTTGGCGAGAAAACATGTAATTGTTGTTCGAGTTTTTCTATTGTATATTTGAGGCAAGCTTTGAGAGGACGGAAGGACTCGGAGCAAAGGACTATTTTATTATCTTTTTAGAAGGGAGAAATTGTTATGACACTCATGCTCAGTATCGCCTGGATCGGGGTCATGATCCTCGTCGGGGTCATCCTCAGAGCCGTGATCAAACCGCTGTCCAGCATGCTCGTGCCTGCCTGCGTCACTGGTGGGATCGTGGGGTTCATCCTCATGAACACCGGCATCCTCACACGCTGCGGCGTCGAATTCGACATGCTGAACTCTATCGTAACGAACTTATTCACCATCACCTTTATCTCCATGGGGCTCACCGCGACGCCTAAGGAAGAAGGGGTCAGCGCCGGGAAAGAAGCTTTCAAAGGCTCCATGGTCCTGGGTCTCACCTGGAACATCCTCTATGCGCTGCAGCCGCTCTTCGGTTTTGCGACGCTGCTGCTCGTCGGCGGCTTCTTCGGGATGAGCGCCAACTACGGCCTGCAGATCCCATTCGCCTTCTGTCAGGGCCCTGGTCAGTCCATCACCTTTGGTGGCCAGATCGAAGCCGGCGGCCTCATGCCAGGGGCCCAGCAGGTTGGTATCACCTTCGCCGTGCTCGGTTTCGTCTGGGCTTTCGTTGTCGGCGTGCCGATCGCTAAGATGGGCATGAAGCACAACATGGCGACCTTCCCGCGTGAGATCAGCGAAGGCATCCGCAAGGGTGTTTATGAACCAGGCGACAAGGGCATCCTCGTAGCCGGCCATCAGACCACCTACAGCGGCAACGTCGATACCCTCGGCTTCAACATCGCCCTCGTCGGTCTCGGCTATGTCATCACCCATCCACTCTGCGTGCTCATCCAGCAGGTGCCGATCAGCCTCGTACAGACCATCGGTTCCATGGAATTCTTCATCGGTCTCTTCGTTGGTTACGGCATCAAGTACATCATGATCTTCACAGGCGTGAAGAAATACCATGACGACAACCTCCAGGCCCGTATCACCGGCTGGGGCACCGACTTTATGATCTGCGGCGCTTTCATGGCCGTGCAGCTCGCTGTCGTCGGCAAATGGCTCGTACCGATCCTCATCACTTGCGCGGTTGTCGGTCTCATCACCTTCTTCGTCGGCATGTTCTTCTGCGAACACATCGGCGGCGCTTACGACTTCGAACGTTTCCTCGGCCTCTGGGGCACCGCAACAGGGACCTGCCCATCGGGGATCGCCCTCATCCGTATCGTCGACCCTGAACTGCGCACGACCGCTGCTTCTGAAATGGGTTCGATGAACGCCTGGATGACCGTTGGTACCATCCTCGCACCGTTCTGCATCGAGTATTGCACCGGGCATATGTCCTTTACGGCCCTCTGCATGTGGTACGCGATCATCGCCATCGGTTCTCTGATCGCCATCTTTGTCCTCAAGGGCTTCAGCAAGCAGAAATCTTTCAGCCTGCGCAAGCGGGAACGTTACCTCACCCTCGATGACATCAAAAAGCAGCATGCTGCAGCAGCTAAAAAATAATACCTCCACTCCGTGTGTTTTCTTTCCTTTTGCACAGCGCCCGTCTCAGGACGGGCGCTGCGTTTTTTTATGGCGCGGTGTTTCGTGCTATTAATGAAGGGGAAAGGAGGTGGGGAAGATGAGGCGTCGGCTGCGGCGAGTGGACCACCCGATCTCCGGGGAAAACATGCCCTGTGAAGGCAGATTGTTTTTGACGAACGCGCAGGGGCGTGGTATACTTAAACTGCCCTTGATCTCAGGGAAAAGAGATTGTGCCGGTGTAGCTCAGGGGATAGAGCAGTGGTTTCCTAAACCATTGGCCGCAGGTTCGATTCCTGTCACTGGCGTTTATGAATAGGAGGAAATTGATCATGATAGATGTAGCGATCATTGGTGCTGGCCCGGCGGGGCTCACGGCAAGCGTCTATGCGCGCCGCGCCGGATACAGCGTGACGGTGTTTGAGATGGGCATGCCTGGCGGTCAGGCGGCAACGACGGACAAGATCGAGAATTTCCCGGGCTATCCTCAGGGTATCGCTGGCGCGGAGCTGGGGATGAAGTTCTACGAACATGCTCAGGCATTCGAAGCGGACTTTGTTTTTGAACAGGTCATCCGCGTGGAAGCGGATGGTGATGTGAAAAAGGTCATCACCAACACCGGCACAGAAGAAAAGACATATGAAGCCCGTGCCATCATCCTGGCAACGGGTGCCCATCCCCGCACTTTGGGCGTGCCGGGTGAGGATCAGTTCCGCGGCCATGGTGTCAGCTACTGCGGCACCTGCGATGGGTTTTTCTTCCGCGGCAAGGATGTCGCCGTCGTCGGCGGCGGGGATGTGGCGGTCGAAGATGCCATCTACCTGGCCAATATGTGCAGCAGCGTTACCGTGTTCCACCGCCGTGATGAACTGCGTGCCAACAAGCGCAGCCAGGAAGCGGCTTTTGCCAACGACAAGATCACTTTCGTCTGGGACACCGTTGTCACTGCGCTCAAGGGCGATGACCAGCTGCGCACCGTCGTGACAAAGAATGTTAAGACAGGTGAAACGAAGGAATGGACCTTCGACGGCTGCTTTATCTTTGTTGGCTATGATCCGAACCAGGATGTCTATCCGGAAGGTCTGGCCGTGGACGAACGCGGCTATGTCCTGACCGATGAGAACATGGCGACCAATCTGCCGGGCGTTTATGCCATTGGTGACGTGCGCAAAAAGAATGTGCGTCAGGTCGCAACGGCTGTCGGCGACGGCGGCATCGTCATGAGCGACATCGAACGTTATTTCCGTGAAGGGGCACAGGCATGAGACGGCGTCAGAACACGCTCGTGCGCATTGGCATGGTGATCCTTGTGATCCTGCTTTGTGTCGGCCTGATGCTGCCATATGTTGTATCGGTATTCAGCTATTGAGAATGAGAGGAGAAAAGACCATGAGTGAAGAAAAAGATATGCGCATCTATCAGTGTCAGATGCCAACCTGCGGTTACATGTACATGCCGACTAAAGGTGACAGAAAAGGCAAGATCCCTGCCGGCACTTCCTTCGAAGATCTGCCGGATACCTGGCGCTGCCCGCTCTGCGGCGCGACCAAGGCTGCTTTCAAGCCATTGGATGACTGATCTGCCAGCGCGTTCCTGTTTTCAGGGACGCGCTTTTTTGTGCGATCGGCAGGTGTGAAAAAACTTCGTAAAATCCGGTGAAAAGCATGATAAAATCCTTGCGAAACGGTTGTTGATATGCTATGATATTTCGTGTTAAATTCGCTCGCTAGAGGGTAAAAGGAGGTGCTCGCATTGGCAAACATCAAATCCGCAAAGAAACGCGCTAAAACTGCTCAGGTACGCCGCCTTCGCAACGCCAGCGCCATGAGTGCTGTTCGTACTGCTGTCAAAGGCTTCGATAAGGCAGTTGAAGCTGGCGATAAAGCAAAAGCTGCTGAAGCAATGGCACTTGCTGTGAAAAAGCTCGATCAGGCTGGTTCCAAGGGTCTGCTTCACAAGAACAATGTTGCGAACAAGAAATCCAGAATCATGAAGGCTTACAACAAGATGGCGTAAGTTGAAATAGAAGAAGCTGCCGCAGGGTGGCTTTTTTTATTATCAGGATGCAGAAGATCGGACGGAGGATACCGATGAAGAGATTGGGCATCATAGTACTCACTGTGCTTTTGAGCATTGGCGTGCTTGCCGGCTGCGGCAGTCAGGAAACCCAGACGCCGGAAGAAAAAAATGTGACCATCACCGTGCCGCGGGACATGTTCGCCGATGAGAGTGAGGAAGAGATCCGTGACCGTGCCGCCCAAGAAGGCATGGATGTTGCCATCGATGCGGCGGATGTCACTTTTACCATGACGGCGGAGACCCAGCAGAAGATCCTGCTCGGGATCAAGACCCAGTTTGAAGAGGACCTGGCTGCCGTGCTCGATAATGGCGAAGTGCCAGGGCTTCTGGAGGTCACTTATAATGATGAGATGAGTGTCTTCACCGTGACAGTTGCACCGGATCAGTTCCAGATGGATATGGAGGAGCCGCAGCTCGGGCTGCTCTATTCCACAGGTACTGCTTATCAGCTTTATGCCGGCAAAGATGAAGAAGCCATCGATGTGACGATCGAGCTGGTTGCTCAGGGTGACACCGAGCCTTATGAATCTTTCAGCATGCGCGAAGTCTTCACCGCTCAGCAGTCGCCGGGCGATAATTCAGACTGAGCCCCTTTTTTGTTGACGAACCCTCGCTGTACAGACAGCGGGGGTTTTATTATTGTATGGCGCACTTCCACAGATGGACAAAAAACGATGCACAGGATATAATAGATATAATAGACTGATCAGGAGGCGTGAAAAATGCCTGAAGAAAAAAGAACCTTGTTCTCGCAAGCAGAGAACGATCGATATAATGTGAGCAATGTGCTGCGCGATCCGTCCGGCAGCGCGTCTGCGTCCGGGCCGGCAGGAACGGCAGCGCCATCCGCCCGCGCGGACGAGGATGTTGAGATCAATGTGGAGGAAGGCGCACCATTTTTGGATGGCATCGATCCCAATGCGACCATTGGCGAATACATGCAGCTGAATGAGGAAGAGGAAGCTGCGCCGGAAGACGGTGGGTACGATGCCGCAGAGGATGAGACCGTGCCGGAGGATGACAGCGTTCCGGCAGAAGAAGACGAAGAAGCGCCTGCGCAAAAAGAAGGGCTTCAGAGTCGGGCCATCCGTCAGCAGGCCGAAAAAGCCCGGGCGCAGTTCATTGACGACATCGCCGCTCTTGAAAATGAGCCGTCTGTCAAACACGCACAGGAAGCGGAAGCTTTCGATGAGGCACCGGCCGAAGAACTGCTGGAAGATACAGCAGATCCCGAGAGAGCCTCCGGGCCATGGGACGACGAAGACATCGATGAAGAAGCCCAGGAAAGAGAAAACCTCAGCTTCAAGGACCTCGCACGCCGCATCAAAAAGCCACGCTTCAAAAAAGACGCGCCCGCAGAAGATGTTCTGCCAGATGAGGATGCTGTACCAGAAGCGTCCGAAGAGATGGCAGAAGAGCCGCAAGCCGAAGCACCTCAGCCGGAGGAAGAGGCCATCATGCGTCAGGAAGCCCATGAACAGGCAGACGAAGAGGACAGCTATTATGAAGAAGAGCTCGCCGAAGCCCGCGCTTCACAGAAGGCCCACTCCATCTGCGAAGACCTCTACCAGCTGCAGCAGCTCCTGGAAGAAGGCCGCTCCCCGTTCATGCACAAGACAGAGGTCCTTGTGCCAAGAGAACGCACCCTGCGGCTGATCCGTTCCCTCACCGCTATCTGCGAGGTGAACCCTTCCTATATCGAAGCTGCTTCCGAAGAGCGCTTCGCCGAAGACCAGCTCATCGACGAGCTCGTCAGCGAGCATACCGAAGACGATTACCGGCCGCTTGAACGTGCGCGTGATCGTGCTCAGGCCATCATCCGCAACGCCACCCGGCAGGCAGACACCATCCTTGGTGACGCCAAGACCCTCGCCCGTCAGCTCCTCGCCGAGACTGAGGCCGAGATCAAAGAAAAGTTTGACGCCGCCGATGAACAGATCGCCGTGCGCATGTCCACCACCAGGGAAGAGAGCACCAAGAAGCTCAACGAAGCCCGCTCCGAGCTCACCGCCAGCCGCCAGCGCAGCGTCGAGATCCTCAGCAAGTATCTTGAAAAAGCAGAGAGCGACTACCAGGGCTATTGGGAACGCGCAGAGAACACCGTCATGGCATCCCTGGAGCAGAGTGAATCCATTCTCGGCAAAGCCGCCGATATCTATCGGAAAGAACTGCTCGCGATCCATCAGGACAAGCAGGAGATCAACGAGATCCTCGAGCATATGAAGAAATACAAAAAGCGCAGCAAGCGCTGAGAAAGCAGATAACGGCGCCCGACCAGGGCGCCGTTTTACATGCCCGGAAAAATTTTACAAGAAACTCGATTTTTTTTAAAAAAGCCCTTGACGGTTTCAAAAGCAGATGGTATTATAAATGAGCTGTCAGGGCAAGGCGCCCGGGCGGTTGTTCTTTGAAAATTAAACAGCCAAGAGAAATGATCCAAAGCTTGA
>CAUDRX010000141.1 GCA_958451915.1 uncultured Peptococcaceae bacterium | reverse complement strand
TGAAACGTCTGTTCGCCAACAACCAGGTCATCACTCAGTATGTCGACATGGATGGCAACACCCGTCTCGACATGCCATACAACATCAATGGCTCCTACGCAGCCATCGAAGGCCTCACCAGCCCAGACGGCCGCATCCTCGGCAAGATGGGTCACAGTGAACGTGTTGGCCAGAACATCGCCAAAAACATCCCAGGCAATAAACTCCAGCCGATCTTCGAAAACGGCGTGAAGTATTTCTTGCAGTGATGTAAAGAGAAGGATGAAATAAAATAGATCCCGTGATTCTGTTGATTTGCTCGGCAGAATCACGGGATTTTTTATGTTTATGGTAAAAAGAGGGCGCCTGCAAAAACTACCGAATGATCAATAGTCTTTGCAGGCGCCCATATGTCGCACACTGCGAGCAAACGAAATCGGATGAATCCTTACTTGCACTCACCTTGTATTTCGTTTTTAGAATAGCATAATGTGGTGAGCATGTCAACAATCTAACAAAAAATCAGATTATTTAAGGAAATATCTGGAAAGAACTCATGAAGTATTATATAATAGGGTAAATAATGATTGAAATAATAATCTATCGTTTTACTATGGAATTCGAGGAGGTTTGCATGAATGCATGAAAAAATACCTTACTATATAGGACTTGATATGGGGACTAATTCAGTTGGCTGGGCCGTGACCGATGAAAATTACAGGATCTTACGCGGTAAAGGCAAAGATATGTGGGGCGTGAGGCTTTTTGATGAAGCGTCTACAGCCGCTGATCGACGAACTTATCGTGTGGCACGTCGCCGCAGGCAGCGTGAAACGGCGCGTATTGGCCTTCTCAAAGAATATTTTGCTGATGCGATCGATGCAGTTGATCCAGGTTTTTATCATCGATTGGAAGAGAGCAAGTATTATCTGGAAGATCGTGATGCAGCTAATCAACAAAAGAATGCCGTGTTCAATGACGAAGAATTCAAAGATAAGGATTATTTTAAATGCTATCCAACAATCTTTCACCTCCGCAAAGAGCTGATAGAGTCTAAAGAACCGCACGATGTGCGCTTGGTCTATCTTGCCTTGTTGAATCTGTTTAAGCGCCGCGGACATTTTCTGAACAAAGGGCTGTCTGCGGACGGTGGCGAAAACACAATGGCAGATGCTTATCAGGCGCTTGTGGATGAAGCGGCAGAATATCTCGATAAAGACGAAAATCCAATCTTTCATTTGCCAAGTGTCATTTCTTCGGCTGATCTGGAGGCATGCTTAGGGCAAAAAGGGTTGTCGCGTACTGAGATCAATGAAAATATGCGCGATCTTTTAAGCGTAAATAAGAAAGATAAGGCAACCGCAGAGTTGGTTTCGGTGCTATGTGGTCTTAAGGGAACATTGCAGAAGATCTATGGAAAAGAATTGATCGATGACGAGCATAAAGGATTGAAACTCTCTTTCCGGGATATGGAATACGAAGAGAAAGCAGCCGAGATCATCGATTTGATCGGTGAGGAGCACTTTGCATTGCTTGAAGCTGCAAAAGAAGTGCATGATATCGGGTTGCTTGCGCATATCCTTGGAGGGGAGAAATATCTCTCGATGGCTCGGGTAAAGCAGTATGAAACGCATCATCAAGATCTCAAACAGTTGAAAAATGTATTGAAAAAATATGATCGTAAGGCTTACTATGACATGTTTCGTGTCATGGGTACGGATAACTATAGCGCCTATGTAGGCAGCGTGAATTATAATGAAAATAAAGTGCGCCGTAATGGCGGCTCCGGTAAAGATGCAAAGTCGTTCTACAAGCATTTGAAAAAAGTTTTGAATGCGCTGCCAGAAACTGCACAGAACGATCCAGATGTGGTCGATATCCGAAATAAGATCAGCAGCGAATCCTTCCTGCAAAAGCAGCTCAGCGCTAGCAATGGCATCATACCGAATCAGGTACACGTGCGCGAAATGAAAGCGATCTTGGCGAATGCAGAAGCATATTTGCCGTTTTTGAATGAAAAAGATGCGTCAGGGTTGACAGTTGCTGAACGCATTGTTGCGCTCTATAGTTTTCAGATCCCGTATTATGTAGGCCCATTGGGGCAGCAATATTCTGGTGTCAAAGGCTATAACGTATGGGCGAAACGTCGTCCGGATGAAGAAAAAGGAAGGATCCTTCCCTGGAACTTTGAGCAGAAGATCGATGTCGATCAGGCGGCCGAGGACTTTATCGGACGTATGGTGAGACACTGCACTTATCTGCAAAACGAGAAAACTTTGCCTAAACAATCGTTGCTCTACGAAAAATTCATGGTGCTCAATGAGCTTAATAACCTGCGTATCAATGGTGAAAAGCTAAGTGTAGAGGTAAAGCAGGGTATTTACGAACAGCTCTTCCTCAGAGGAAAACGTGTCACCAGAAAGCAGCTGTTAGATCACTTGGTGTCTAATGGTCTTCTTGCTAAAGCGGATCCAGATAGCATCGGCGGTATCGATCAAGACTTCAAAGCTTCGCTTTCAAGTCTTGGTAAGTTCAAAAATGTTCTGGGCGATGAAGCACTTTATGACAGTAATCGTGAAATGATCGAACAGATCATTTTCCGGGGGACGATCTATGGGGATGATAAGCGGTTTCTGAAAAGACGCATCGCAGAGTATTATGGCGACCGTTTGGATGAACAGCAGATCAAACGCATCTGCGGGATGAAGTTCACAGGATGGGGCAATCTTTCGAAAGCATTTTTAGAATTACAGGGTGTTTCAAAAACAGAAGGTGAATATCGTTCCCTGATCCAATCGCTATGGGAAACGAACGATAATCTCATGGAATTGCTCAGCGATCGCTATACTTATGCTGAAGAGCTCGAAAAGATCCTTGATAATGCTGAAAAACCACTCGCTGAATGGACCATCGAAGATCTGGATGGCATGTACCTTTCTCCAGCGGTTAAGCGTATGGTATGGCAGACCATGAAGATCTTACGTGAGATCGTGGAAGTGCGAGGCTATGCACCGGATAAGATCTTTGTCGAGATGGCAAGAGACGATGCGAAAACACGTGCGAAGAACAAAGGAAATCGCACCCAGTCACGCAAAGCTTTCCTGCTAAATGCCTATAAGGAAGATAAACAATGGCGTGATGCCATCAATGCCCGAGAAGAGGCGGAGTATCGTCAAAAGAAACTGTATCTGTATTATCTTCAGATGGGGCGTTGCATGTATTCTGGCGAATCTATCGACCTGGATCGTCTGCTGAGCAGCAATGAATACTACGACATCGACCATATCTATCCACGGCATTTTGTCAAAGATGACAGCATTGAGAATAATCTTGTGCTGGTCAAAAAAACTTTCAATGCCCATAAAAGTGACACCTTCCCACTGGAATTCGATATTCAGAAGAAGCAATATGGGTTCTGGAAAAGCTTGCTGGATAAGGGCTTGATCACAAAGAATAAATTTGATCGCTTAACCAGGAAGACAGAATTTACTCCAGAGGAATTGGTTGGATTTATCAATCGTCAGCTGGTCGAAACGCGCCAGGGGACCAAAGCGATCACCCAGGTCCTGAAAGAAGCGTTTAAGAACGATGAAACAAGGATTGTGTTTACGAAGGCTGGTGTGGCTTCCAAATTCCGACAGGATTTTGATCTTCCTAAAGCACGCAGTGTAAACAACCTTCATCATGCGCATGACGCCTATCTGAACATTGTGGCCGGAAACATCTATGATGCAAAATTTACTTCTAACCCACGCAATTTCATTGAGCAGTGCAGCAAAAAAGGCAGCTATGATTACAATATGGACCGTATTTTTGATTTTGATGTTAAACGAGGGGAAAAATTGGTATGGCATGGTGCAAGAGGTAAGGCAGATGCACCATATACGATCGGTCTGATCAAAGATCAGCTTGCCCGAAACACCGTGCTCTTGACGCGCAGAAGCTATATGGCTCATGGGGGCATATCTAACAAAGTAACGATATACAGTAAAGACAAGGCAAAACCAGAAAGCTATCTGCCGGTCAAGTCGTCGGATCCACGCCTGGCGGATGTGAAAAAGTATGGTGGGATCACTTCGATCTTAAATACAGCGTATGCGCTAGTCGAGTATACGGTAAAAGGGAACGTGGTCCGCAGTCTGGAGTCAGTGCCATTGTATATTGGTGCTATGTCTAAAGATGATCCAAAACTTCTTGAGTATCTTCAAAGGGCATTACAGTTAGAGAATAAAAAGAATCAAATTAAGGGATTGTCCGTGCGTTTGTATCCAGTGCGTCAGCGATCCTTACTAAAATTGGAGGGCTATTACTACCATTTGGGTGGTGTGTCAGAAAACAGCTTTTATCTTCTGGATGCTGTTCCACTGTACTTGTCATCAGAGTGGACGGCTTATATTAAAAAGCTCGAAAAAGCCCTGGATAGACAAGATTTTGATGAGACAGATAGAAATGGTGATCTGATCATTACGCAGGAAAAAAATAATGCGCTGTATCATCTTCTGGTTGAAAAACTAAGCCTCGGGATTTACAAACATCGCAAATGTTCTATCGTAGAAACTTTGGTGACAGGAGAAGAGATTTTTCAAGATCTTTCACGGATAGATGGCAGCAAGATTATCTTGCAGATTCTGGCTTGGTCAAATACGGCGCAGCAAACAGTAGATTTAAAATCAATTGGTGGCGCTGCTCAGGCTGGGAAATTAAGAGTGCCTAAAAAAATCACAAATGCTTTTGAAGCAATCCTTATTGAACAATCAGCGACAGGTCTTTATGAGCGTAGAATAGACCTGTTAACCGTATGAGCGCCGCATGGCGGATCATAGTCGTTGATGGCCATACGAAGCTCGGGTTACTGCAAGGTTATATGACCGTTCGTCGGGGAGATGGCGCGTATAAGGTGTATATCGATGAAATCCATACGCTTATCATCGAATCCACCGCCGTTTCTCTGACGGCGGCTTTAGTGGCAGCCCTTGTCAAGGCTAAAGTCAAGATCATTTTTTGCGACGAAAAGCATCAGCCTCATTCTGAATTGGTACCCTATTATGGTTCACATGACACCAGTAGAAAGATCCGCTCGCAGGTCAGATGGACCAAGACAGCCAAAGAAAACGTTTGGACTGCTATTGTACGGGAAAAGATCCGCAAGCAGGGACAGTTGCTCGAGTAATTGGGCAAAGCACAGCATCAGCAGTTGTTCGCTTATCAAGCCGCCGTGCAGCATGATGATGAGACCAATCGTGAGGGGCTGGCGGCAAAAGTCTATTTTTCAGCGCTCTTTGGTCTTGATTTTTCCAGAAATTCTGACTGCGCATTGAATGCAGCGTTGGATTATGGTTATAGCATCCTATTGGCAGCTTTCAGTCGTGAGATCACTGCGAGTGGCTATCTGACCCAATTAGGGATCGGACATGATAATGTGTTCAACAGTTTTAATCTGGCTTCTGACTTGATGGAACCGTATCGACCGCTGGTAGATGCACTGGTTCGTGAACGTAAGCCGGAAGTATTCGATACAGAGGAAAAGCATGCCATGCTCGGACTGATGGACCAAAGGGTTCTGTTGAATAATCGACAAGAAGTTGTGCCAAATGCGATCCGTCAATATTGCAGAAGCGTTTTTAATGCCATCGAAGAAAATGATGCGTCTTTGATCAGGTTTTATGAAAATGAGCTATAGATTTATGAGATTACTAGTAATGTTTGATCTGCCTGTTGAAACGGCGAAACAACGAAAAACATACCGAAATTTTCGGAAGTTTCTTATTCAAAGCGGTTTTATGATGATGCAGGAATCCATTTATACGAAGTTGACCGTTAATTCTACCGCTGCCAATGCGATTATTGGCAATATCCGCAAGCATAAGCCGGAAGAAGGATTGGTGCAGGTGCTTCAGGTGACAGAGAAACAGTTTGCGAATATGGCGTATATTGTTGGTGAAGCGAAAAACGATGTGCTCGATTCTGACGAAAGGGTGGTCATTCTATGAAGTTGCTCTATCCAGCTTATGAGATTGTTCTGCCTTTAGAAGAAAACCGCATGTCCCGTTTATGCATTGAGTCACCGAATGCATTTGCAGAGATCGTGCAATCTCTATATGAACAATGCAAAGGCGGTGAGGGAGGTGCCATCCTAAGCGATGGCACCAAGCCCTTACCTCTGTCAAAGAGAGCGGAGATGATTCTGGAACCATTTTCACTGACATTTGCTTCCTC
>CAUDRX010000140.1 GCA_958451915.1 uncultured Peptococcaceae bacterium | reverse complement strand
GACATATCGGCGAGGAAGACGACCTTGAAGCCCAGGCCCTTGCTCTTGTGGATGCTCATGATGCGCACGCAGTGGTCACTTTCACTGAGCCCGATGCCCGGCAGCGTCGAATCCATGCTGCGGGCTTTCAGCGTATCCACATAATGGAGGAAGCCTGCAAGACCATAGCGATGCCCTTTTTCATACTCAGCCATGAGCTCGATGAAAGCCATGACGTTCTGCTGTCGCTCCACACCGTCCTCCATGCCGAGCAGGAAAGCGCTGTAGCCGCTCTCCTCAAAAAGGCGCAGCGCCACATCAGCGAGAGGATCGTAATGCAGGGCGTGGCGATGACGCGCCAGCGTTTCGTAAAACTGTGCAAGTTTGGCAGCAAGGGCGTCCTCATGTGCTGCCAGATAAGCCTTGCAAGCCCTGGCGAAAGCGGTTTCCGGTGCCTCCAGACGCACACGCGCGATCTCTTCATCGGTGAGGCCGCCGAACGGCGATAAGAGCGCCGAGAGCAAAGCTTCGTCGAGCTCATCGTTGGCGAGCACTGTGAGCATCGCGATGAAGAGCCGCACCTCCAGGTTCTCGAAACCGACCACCGAGTTGTCGCTGTAATACGGGATGTGCCGGTCCTTAAAAACCTCCTCAAAAGCATGCAGCCGCGCCCGCGGCGAGCGCATGAGCACGACGATGTCGCCGTAATCATAGCGGCCGCTGGCAACCAGACGCATGATCTCCTCAGCGATCCAGACCGCTTCCCGGTCCTCCTGCCCGCGCTCGTCGCTCACCACCGCCAGACACTTCACAGCACTGGCATCCGGCGTAAAATCGCCGCCGCAGACAAGCGCCTGGCCTGGTTCCTGGTAATCCACATCTCCCAGAGACGGTGTCATCAGTGAACGGAAGAGCGCATTCGCAAACCCCAGGATCTCGCCCCGGGATCGGAAATTCTCTGCCAGAAAGATCAGCTGCCCCGCGTCCGTATCGCGGTAACGCGCATAGCGACGGTTAAAAATGTTCGGATCGGCGCGGCGAAAGCGGTAGATCGCCTGTTTGACATCACCGACGAAAAAGAGCCGTCCCGGATGTGCCAGCTTTTCCACAATGGCTTCCTGGATCGGGTTGGCATCCTGGTATTCGTCAAAAAAGATGTACTGGATCTCTTCGCGGATCGCTGCCAGCGCGCCTTCGTCTGCCAAAAGCCGCAGCATCTCGTGCTCAAGGTCGTTGAAATCGAGCCCTTCCCGCGCTTTTTTTGCAGCACGATAGGCCGCATCGTAACGGCGCACCAACACCGCCAGCGCCCGCAGAAAAGGCGCCATCAGCGCACGGTCCGCCGCCACGCGGGCGCTGCCGCCTTCGATGCTGAGACCCTTCAGGGCCTCAAACTGTTCCTTGTATCCGTTCCTGAGCGCTGCCAAAGCCGCATCCAGCTCTGCCTCGTCGACGGTAGCATTGCGCGGCTTTGACGGTTTTCGCACCCATTTCACGTTCGGAAGATACGCCATGAGTGCATCCACAAAGTCTTCTCTGGTACTGCATTTGACAAGCCCTTGCACGATGCTCGCATCCTCATCGAGCATCGCATGGCATTTTTCCGCGTTTGGCAGGAGATCGGCAAGCCGCCGTGCCTCCTCAAGCCCCTGACGCATGGCCTGGGCCGTCTCTTCGACAAGGGTGCGCATGAAAGTGACATACGCTTCCGGGAGCGGTCCTTCAAAGCGCGCCGCCTCGGTATCCAGCCATGCCAATGGTTCAGCATGTGCCTGAATACGTGAATAAAGACTGCGCACCAGCTCCCGCAGGGCCGTATCACCGCTCCTGCCGCCATAGGCCTGAACGAGCTGGAGAAAGCCTTCATCCCCTTCAACGTAGGCCGCATCCATGGTTTCTTCCAGCGCATCCTCGCGCAGGATGGTCGTGGTCGCTTCCGTCAGGATGCGGAACGCCGGATCGAGCCCCAGCACGTGGTAGAAGCGCCGCAGCTCCGAGATGCAGAAAGCGTGCATTGTCGAAATGTGCGCCTCCGGCAGCGCTTCCAACTGTGCCAGGAGGAAATCACGCGCCTGGCCTTCCGCCGCCTGAACGGCAGCCTGCAGGCCCTGACGCAGGCGCGCCTTCATCTCACCGGCTGCCGCATTGGTAAAGGTGACGATCAGCATCTCTGCCAGCGGCACCTGGTCACGCACCATCATTGCCACGATGCGGTCAACGAGCACACGCGTCTTGCCGGATCCCGCCGCTGCCGATATCAGCAGATCCTCGCCGCGGGCATCGATGGCCGCCTGTTGACTTCGGGTATAGTTCATGCTTCATCCTCCTTTGCCAGTGCTTCCTTCACAGCTTTCCAGCCCATGCGGGCGACGCTGCGCGTCTGGTTGCCGCTGCGCCCTGCTTCGAAACGACAGATTGCTGAGTAGCGGCAATATTTACAGCCGCCTTTCTCGTCGCCTTCAAGAGGCAGCACACGGATATCTCCTGCAAGCACCGCGCACACGGCGTCACGCGCTGCCGCCAGCGTGTGATCGAGAAGCTTTTCCAGCATTTCCGCTGAGAGGCAGCTCTCACCCGGCGCCTTACGGCCTTTGATGTGGATGACGCGCTCTCTGCCCTGGCGGATGCCTTCGTCCAGTGCTGCGATCACAGCTTCATCGTCGATAAAGACCCCGTCCATGAGCAGGGATTCAGTGATCAGCGCCTCGATCTCTTCTTCGTCCATGCTTGACGTATCGACAAACGGCTGTTTCAGGCTCAGGTAGAAGACACCTGCTGGCAGCGGCTTCTGCCGCCAGCCCATCGCTGCCCGCAGATAGAGCAACAGCTGAAGGTCCAGTCCCTGCCAGACACGCGCGATATCAAAAGTCTGATCGCCGGATTTGTAGTCGATCACCCGCGCATAGAGTTTATCGCCCTGCCGCCAGGTATCGATACGGTCGATGCGGCCCTCGATGCGTACGATCTCGCCGCCCAGATCGAGATAGATCGCCGGCAGGATCGGCGCTGATTCGCCAAAAGCCACTTCGTTGAAACGCGGCGCAAACTGGCTCTCACGCAGCTGTCGGATGATGAATCGTCCCGCCTTGTGCCCCTGGCGGCGCAGTTTTTCCAGCCCCTGCACATTGCGCGCTTCCTGACTGCGCTGGCCATCAATGACCTTCGCCTGCTCGGCAGTGAGATATTCATCCATCTGGGCGCAGATCGCCGCATCGTCCCATTCCAGCCACTCTGGATGTGCTTTCAGGTCATGTGTCAGCTGATCGAGCGTACCATGCAGCACAGTACCGATCTCGTCATTGGCCAGCGCCACATCCAGGCCTTCTTCCGGCCGGATGCCGTAACGCAGGAAATGTTTATACGGACAGCCCTGCCAGCTCTCAAGCTCAGTGATGCTGACACGCTTCTCACCAAGGGACGGATAGAGCGCCCGCACCACCTCCGGTGCCAGCGGCGGGCGCAGGTTCGTATAATAGAGCCCATCCTTCAAAAACGGCGCAAGCTGCGGGCGTGCCTTCTCAAAATAGCGAAAGAGGCTTGCCACACGGCGCACGTTCTCCGGATCGCTCTCAGCCAGCGCAGGCACAGTGCCATAACGACGCAACCAGTCAGCGGCATCCTTGAGGCTCTCCCATTCCAGATACGGCCGCACATCTTCCATCGCCGCCAGAAGACTTGTCTCCTCCAGCTTTGTCAGAAGCTGCCTGGCGCGGGTGATGAAAACACTCTCGTTCATCACACTGCCGCCCGGCGCGCTCAAAGGATAGGAAAGGATCAGCCGGTCGGTCGGCTTGAGCAGGGTTTCATACAGACAAAGGGCCTCGTCTTCGAGGATGCGGCTATCGTCAAAACGCAGATCTACCCCGGCAGCTTCCAGCCAACGCTTTTCTTCTTTAATGAAGATCGTGCGTGAGACACCCTCAGACGGCATCCAGGCATCGCTCATGCCTACGATCACCTGCACCCGGGCACGACCCGTGCGCGCACGTGCCAGCTCCATCACTGCAGCCTCGTCCTGAGCCGGCGGCAGGATGCCAAGGCTCGCTTCGCTGAGGCCCTCGTCCAGGATGCGCAGATACTGGTCCAGGCGCACCGGCATCTCACCGATCGTGCTCACGAGCTGGTCCAGCAGGTTTACCAGCGCTTCCACGATCTGGTCGTCCGTCTCGCGCTGGATCGGGCTCTTGGCATCGTCATCGGCATGGAACGCATCGAGCAGTTCCGGCGCTGTGAGAAAATGATAGACCACCGCAGAATAATCACGCACCGTCTCCGCTGCCCGCAGGTCTTCGTAAAACGGTCTGAAGCGCGCAGTGAATGCCTCATGCGCGCGCCAGGCCGCTTCCTGACGTGCCCGGAGCCCCTCCAGCTTGCGTGAGCGCACGTTCTCATCCGGCAGCCGGAAATAGCGTGCATCAAAGTACATCGTCCCCCGCAGGTGCTTCGCCCGCGCATAGTAATCCAGCGCCACGACCGCTTCATCATCAAGCCCAGCCAGTCCTGTGCTCAGGCAGGCAAAGACCGGCGCATACCCAAAACCGCTCTCGACCATATCCAGCGCGTTCAGGAGATAGCGCACCAGATAATGGGCCCCAAGGTCTTTGCGCTCATCGATGAAGACCGGGATCTCATACTGCTTAAAGATACGTTCAATGAGCGGAAAATACACCTGCGGCTGGTTCGTTGTGATGTGAAAATCGTGCCAGCGCAGCCCCTCTTCTGCGACCATGCGGCGCAGCCTGCCTGCCAGATAGGTGATCTCCGTCTCCGGCTGCGGCGCTTTCCAGATCTCCACGTTCGCCGCCTCCTCTTCACAAGGCGCTTGTCCGTATCCGAAGAGGCCGTGCGCCAGCTGTGCCGTCTCCGGCAGCGTGCTCTCATCTGCCGCCAGCGGCTCGATCGTATCTATCAGGTCCGCCGCCTCCAGCGCCTCGAAAAATCGCAGCGATGCCGCTACCGCCGCATGGCCCTGCCACCAGCCCGTTTCCTCCGAAAGCGCCTCAGGCGGCAGCACCAGCCCCAGCGTCAGCACACAGCCGACCGCCTCCAGCGCCTTCAGCACCTCAAATTCCGGCATACTCAGCGAATGGAAACCGTCCAGATAGATGTGCAGACCGCTGAGCCACTCAGCCCTGCGCAGCTTCTCGGCCAGGAGACGCAGCCGCGCCTCATTGTCCAGCCGTTTTTCGCCCAGCGCCGTTTCGTAGTCTGCCAAAAGCAGTGCCATATCCGCCAGTTTCTCGTCCAAAAGCGGCGGTACCTCGCCGTGATCGCGCAGCGCCGCCACATCCGCCGCCTGCATGCCAAGCCCGCGGAACTCGCTCAGCGTCTCCACAAGCTTCGTCGCAACGCCGCTCTGATCCCAGCCCTTGCCAAGGACCCCCAGCGCCTCCCGGTGCTCGCCCAGGAGATACTGCGCCAGCATGCGGCGGCCGCCCTCATTCACGTATGGCAGCTTGATGCCGCCGACCCGTCCCAGCACCTCGCGCGAGAGCGAGCCAAAGCTCTTGACCTTGATATCCATCGTCACCCTGACATCCAGGCGCTTCAGGAGTGCGATATCCGTCTGCATCGTGAACTGCTCCGGCACCAGGAGATAGGCCCGCGCCCGCTGCGCCGCCAGTGTCTTCAGCTCATCAAAGATCTTTTCGCGCACAACGTTCGCCGTGTCGCCCATGATGATCCTCATGCTCTTTCCTCCTTCAGATCGTATGCCCTAATGATACCAGATTGTCGCTTCCATGGGAACGCCAAGCATTGACGCCCCCGCCTTTGTCCATTACAATGGTGATAATATGAACACTTGGAGGACCCAGCATGAAAAGATCCACATCCTTCGTCGCGCTCACGCTCAGCGCCGCCCTTTTGCTCGGCGGCTGCGGCGGCGTCGAGCCCTACGATCCTTTTTCTCTGACGCCCGATCCCGTGCCGGTGATCGACGTCGCAGACACCGCCAAAAGTGAACCGACCGCCAACGGCCTCAACGCCGCCAGCGCCGACACCGTCCGCCTCGCCGAAGAGAACGTCTACTTCGACATGGACGGCGACACCTTCGTCAACAACGTCGGCGGCTACCGTGTCAACGACCTCGGCCTCACGCTCGTCGACATGGGCGACGCCACCTACCGTGCCACCCTCGCCGATGACAACACCCGCCTGGAGATCTTCACCCAGGCCCTCGACACCGGCGACGGCTCAGACGAAGCCACCCAGGCCGCCATCGACAGCTACCTCA
>CAUDRX010000139.1 GCA_958451915.1 uncultured Peptococcaceae bacterium | reverse complement strand
GGCTCCATTCCAAAAATTGGAAAATCATACTAAGCTCGCAGATATTATGCTGCCGCACTCGTTGCAGTATTGCAGGCCAAAACTATTATATCTGCGCCCTGTGCACGCAAAAACTGTACAGCATGATCGACAAATCCTATGATCTCTTCCGTTGTCTTTTTTCCATAGGGAACATGGGCGGAATCAGCATAAAACAAAAAATCTGTATCCGGTAGCCGTTCAGTCGCTTTTTCTAAAACAGAGATGCCCCCAATCCCAGAATCAAAAAAACCAACTTTCACTCAAACGCGCCTCCCTTAGTCAATAAGCCATGCGGAAACATCGAGTGTTTTTGCATCGCCCCAAAGTACATCAAGATTATAATAATCTCTCGTCTCTTTTTGAAAAAGATGGACAATGACATCCCCGGCATCGATCAGTAACCAATCGCCTTCTTGCCGGCCTTCTACGCGGAAGTATTCATCACCTGTCAACTGATAGTTTAATTCATCGAGTTTATCACAGATCATTTCCCCATGAGGTTTATTCATGATCGTAGCAATAACAAAATAATCTGCAATATATGTGAGATCTCGCATGTCTAGGACGTGAATCTCTTCACATTTATTTTCGTCCATCAGGCGAACAAAAGCTTCAATTCTATCGTTCATAATAAAATACTTACTCCTTGCTTAAAAGATGATTGCGCAATCTAATCATATCTTCATGAATGATCTTCTTGCCTGTAACCAAGTACGCCATTGTTCGATCTATGATCTCAACAACACAGATATCCAGATCCATTTTCGCGAGATCATATAGATCATCAATATTTGGAGTTTTTCTGCCCGGCTCAATATAATCTGCAATAAATACAACTTTTGCTAAATCATCCATATCCGGATGTCCAACTGTATGATATCGGATCGCTTGCAATATATCAACATCTTTGATCAAACCTTCTGCACACAATACATGCGCAGCTACTGGGCCATGCAAAATCTGTGGCATTAATAAGTCCTGACGACTTGTAAGAAGATGCGCTGCAATCGCGATCTGTACTTGCTCTTCTTTAGGCAGCTCTTTACAATAATCATGCATCAATCCGGCAATTCTCGCATTTTTTATATTAAGATGATGTTCTGCCGCAAGTTTTTCCGCAACATCGGCGACTCGTACGGAATGTCCATATCTCTTAGGAGACAGCGTTTCTTTGATGATCTTTTGATAATCCATGATCTATACACTCTCATATAAATGATTCTCTTTGATGTAATCTGCGACCCTCGTATCCAATAATCCTCTGACAGATTCTCCTTTATGTATCTTTTCTCGGATAATCGTCGAAGAGATCGGCAGTGTATGCAACGGTAAATAATATACATCACATTGACTCTGATGCAACACGTGGTGTACCTCAGGAGAAACCGCTAATGTCTTATGAGGGCGATCCACAACAATAATATTGATCATTTCTAATAAATCCTGCCAATGAAACCATTTTTCAATATCATTAAACGCATCCACACCCATGATAAAAAAAATCTCATCTTTTGGATATAATGATCTAAAATGTTTTGCTGTATAATATGTATAGGAGGGCTCTGAACTCTCGCTTTCAAAAGCTGATACCTGAAAACCTGCATATCCAGTAACGGCTAGCTGAGCCATCCTGAAACGATGCCCATAATCAACGACGTGATTATCTTGCTTAAACGGAGAAATATACGCCGGGATAAAAAAGACTTTTTCTAAATGAATCACGTCACATAATTGAACGATCATGTCAACATGACCTAAATGGATGGGGTCAAAGGTACCTCCGAACAATCCCAGCTTCACCGTACCACCTCTTCTCTTATTATAGCAAACCCAAATTATCTCTGTGGATCACTTCTTCTTCATTATAGTCTAAGTATTTTTCCTGGATGACACCACTCTTCATCCCTTTGATACGACTGATAAAGATCGAAGAATAATTTGAAATTCCTTTTGCAAAAGGATTACCTTGACCATCCGCAATGGTAACAATTGCGCCACGATCAAATTCTCCTCTAACATCTATGATCCCACTCGGAAGCAATGACCGACCTTTCTCCTGAAGTGCAGATTTCGCACCATCATCAACACAAATCACACCCTCTGACTCCGAACCATACAGAATCCAGGATTTCCTTGCATGCAATGGACGATGCGTGGCTTTGAATGTCGTGCCTAATGGCGCACCATATACAATCTCATGTAACAGCTTCACATCATCCCTCGATGCGATAATCATTTCTATGCCTGCATTAGTCGCGATCTTTGCAGCATCTATCTTCGTCCTCATGCCACCAGTGCCAACTTTAGAGATGGTACTACCAGCCATCTTCTCAACCTCCGAGGTGATTTTCTCCACAACAGAGATCTTACGAGCAGAAGAGTCAACAAAAGGATTTCCCGTATACAGCCCGTCAATATCCGTAAACAGGATCACTGTGTCTGCATCGACCAAAACTGAAACTAAAGCTGCAAGGGTGTCATTATCACCAAATTTAATCTCATCATTTGCAACGCTATCATTCTCATTAACAATTGGAATAACACCTAATTTCAGCAATTCTAAGATGGTGTTGCGCGCATTAAGAAAACGGCGACGAATCTTTATATCTTCCCGTGTTAATAAAAGCTGCGCAGAAATCTGCCCATATTCAAGAAAGTTCTTTTCATAGATATGCAGAAGCATCCCTTGGCCGATCGCAGCCATGGCTTGTTTTTCGCTGATCGTCAGTTGTTTGTCCTGCAAATTCAAACGATATTTTCCAATTCCCACAGCACCGGAAGTGACAAGAATCACATCATGACCTTCATTTTTGAGGTCAGTCAAGGCAGTGCAAAGTTTATCGATAAATCTTAAATTAATCTTGCCGTTTTTATGCGTGACCGAACTGGTGCCAACCTTTACAACGATCCGCTTTCTATCTCTCATTTTTATGCCACCAGGCCCTTGATTACTCTTTTTCATTTTCTCTGTACAAAACAAGCATATGCCCGATCTTCTGGACCAACTCTGCCTGGAGTTTCTCCGTGAGTATTGAGCAAATCTCGTTATCAATCTCAATACTGTTGTTCAAAAACTTGATTTTCACCAATTCATCTGCCGTCAATACTTCATCAATAGATTGAAGTGTTCCGTCTGTCAGTCCGTTTTTGCCGACAAGGATCTTTGGTTTAATCACCTGTGCGCGCGACTTCAGTTCGTTTCGATCTATTTTTGATAAACTCACTGTATCTCCTTTCCAAGATTATTTCAGAAAAAGAGCTCTGAAAGAAAGATCCTTCAGAGCTTGTACTTACATTAGATCCCCAGATATGGTGCCGGATCCACATTTGCACCATTGATACGCACTTCAAAATGCAGATGAGGGCCAGTACTTGATCCAGTAGAACCAACCTGACCAACTTGCTGACCTGCCGTGACAGTTTGCCCTGCCGTGACAGTCAAAGCAGACATATGTGCGTATAACGTACTCATGCCATTGCCATGATCAACAACAACATAATTACCATAACTCCAATGATACGATGCAATGAGGACAGTCCCGCTTTGATACGAAATGACCGGCGTACCATAAGCAGCGCCAATATCTGTCCCAAGATGGAAATTATAACTGCCGTTCAACGGATAAGCACGCCCGCCATAATCACTCGTGATTGTATGACTAGCAGGTGCCGGCCACACTCCATTGCCAGCAGTTGTCACATCATATCCAGAAGCGCTGGCCGACGTGATAACAGCACCGTTTGTCTGGTTAGCAGCAGCCGCCGCCTTAGCTTTAGCCTCTTCTTCAGCCTGAAGAGCTACAATCTTTTGCCCAATTTCATCCGAAGCGGCCTGCATCGCAGCGATTGTTTCTTTGATAGCAGCTTCATCTTTTTCAAGTTCAGCATATACACTTTTTTGCTGACTTTGCTGCTCTTCAAGAAGTGACTTTACCCCTTCTTCTTCGGTTTTCAGTGCGTTCAGCGAAGTCAGCTGCTGCTCTAATGTTGCCTTATGGCTTTCTAACTGAGCCTTCGTAGCCGAAACCTCGTCAACCAGATTTTTATCCCGCTTGGTAATGTACGACAAATATTCGAAGCGCGTTAAGAAGTCAGAAAAATCTTCCGACTGAAACAGCACTTCTAAATAATTCACATTACCATCTTTATAGATGGTAACCAAACGATCGTTCAAATCTGCCTGCGCCTTATCAAGCTTCGCTTGAGTTTCTGCAATCTGAGCATTTGTTTCATCAATAGCAGCCTGCTGTTCAGTGATTTGAGTTGTGAAGGTTGCAATCTTCTGCTGTGTTGCATTGATAGAATCACTAATCTCCTTAAGCTTAGTTACAGTCGCAGATTTCTGAGAAGAATTAGTGTCCAATTCAGATTGTTTCTGTTCAATATTTCCTTTGATGTCTTCTTGTTGATCCTGAAGTTCCGAAACGGACTCTGCAAAAAGAGGCGTTGTCATTACGGAGGTCAGGCTTAATGATAAGATAAGCGATCCTGCTAAATTACTCTTAAACTTCATTCTTACACTCCGATCATTTATAATTCCAATGCTTTTCGTGCTAAAGAATCAGCTAAATCATTGTAGGTGTCACCAGAATGGCTTTTGACTTTGATAAAACTAACATCAATACGTTTAAACGCTTCCTGGCAAAAAACATAGTACGCTTGAGTTGCAGGTCGATTTCGCTTCCAATCACCTTTCGCCCATTTTTCAATACCACTGTAATCATAGTAAATGCTTAAACTCTGCCAATTCTGCTCTAAAGCGTATTGGATCGCAAATTCACTGGCTTTGATTTCTCCTGCAACATTACGCATAGATGCAAGAGATTCATCATCAAACGCTTTAGAAAACTCCAAATGGGTTTCGGCATCAAGCAATAAGACCACTCCATAAGCAAACCGATGGCTGAGTGGATCATAGCTGCCATCAATATAAGCGCAGGGATAGGCAACCTTCATTTCAGTAGATTCAGATCCGCCTGAATCTACTAAAGTCAAGTTTTCAAGATAGGCTTTTGCTTCATTCAAAGTTTTAAAACTTTTAAAAGCAGCATTCGGAAATCCTTTGACCTGTTTTTCACACGAAGACCAGTCTTTAAATACCCCTGTCTTTCTGCCACATTTTACCGCGTAATATTTATTCATGATAAAGATAATAAAAGGGCTTATCACAGGATGCAATAAACCCTTTTACCATTATGCTTATTCTGCAGCGATAGCGCCTGCTGGGCAAACACCAGCGCAGCTACCACAAGAAATGCAGGAACCAGCATCGATCACACGAGTGCCATCACCGCTATCAGAAATAGCACCAACTGGGCATTCCCCTTCGCATGCACCGCAGGAGAGGCATGCAGAAGCGTCAACAACGTAAGCCATATTAAACACCTCACAATTTATTAATCTTGCTTCATTATATCATCACAATCTGTTAAAATAAACAGGGAACTGAAAAAAATTATTACAGAAAATCTAACAAGTCCACATTTAAAAGGAGGGCAACCTATGAAATCATTCGAGTTTTATTGGAAATTGACGCGTCCGCACACCTTACCTGCCAGCGTTATACCTGCTGTTACAGGCGTATGTTTTGCGATCTACGCCGACAAAGTCTTTCATCCTTTTTTGGCACTTATCATGATCCTGAGCGCCGTGCTCATCCAAATCGCGACCAATTTTTTTAATGAGTACTTCGACTATAAAAACGGTCTTGATACAGAAGACTCTGTTGGTATCGGTGGCGCCATCGTTCGCGAAGGGATCTCGCCTCGCGCGATGTTAATCGCCGCCTTTGCTCTCTATGGCATCAGCGGAATCTTCGGTATTATCCTGGCAGCTAATTCCTCCTGGTGGCTACTCGTGATCGGCGGAATCTGCCTGCTCATAGGCTACTGCTACACTGGCGGACCATATCCTATCTCCCGCACGCCTTATGGTGAACTCTTTGCCGGTTTTCTCTTCGGCTCCGGCTTCAGCATGATCGCTTATTTTACTCAAACAGGACACATTACATTGTATTCTTTTGCTATCAGTTTACCACTTGTGGTTTTGATCGGATTGCTACTGACAGCAAACAGTTTGCGCGACCGCGTTGCCGATGCCGAAAATGGCCGCCGCACACTGGCGATCCTTTTGGGGCATGATAAGACGATCCTATTCATGATATTTGGCTTTACTTTCTCCTATGTTTGGCTTTTTGTTTTATTGG
>CAUDRX010000138.1 GCA_958451915.1 uncultured Peptococcaceae bacterium | reverse complement strand
TATACCTATCAGGAAATGGAAGATGGGGTCAGTGAGAACTTTACCATCAGCCTGCCAGTCATCTATATCATGATCGTGGTCGGGGTCGTCCTCGGCACATGGGTCTATTCTGGCACGGTGCCATACATGATCTATCTCGGGCTGAAGTTCATCAGTCCGCAGATGTACCTCATCGTTGCCTTTGTCATCACCGCCCTCCTTTCGCTGGCAACGGGCAGTGCCTGGGCGTCGGTCGCGACCGGCGGGCTCGCGCTCATCGGCATCGCGGGCCAGATGGGCATCCCGCTCGGCGCTTCCGCCGGGGCGATCATCTCCGGGGCCATCTTTGGTGACAAGGTCTCGCCATTGTCCGATACGACGATCATGGCGCCGACCATCTGCGAAGTCAACATCTATGATCACATCAAACATCTCTTCTGGACGACGGTGCCATCTTCTCTCGTTGGTCTGGTGGTGTTCTTTATCATCGGTCAGGGCTTTACGATGGATGCATCCAACATCGTTGCTGTCGAAGACCTGTCCAACCAGCTCTCGCTGGTCTATAACTGGAGTCCGCTCATCCTCTTGCCAGCCGTCATCATCGTCGTTGGTGCGCTGATGCAGCAGCCACCGGTGCCATTGATGCTCCTGTCATCGGTGGTCGCAGTGGTACTTGGGATGTTCTTACATGGTTTTTCTTTGGCTGATGCTTTCACAGCCAGCCTCAATGGCTTCAATGTCAGCATGGTCACCGCGCCGGAAGCTGGCGGTGCTGTGCAGGATGAGATCGTTTCCGGCCTGCTCAACCGCGGCGGCATCGCATCGATGATGGACATCGTCAGCACCATCGTCTGCGGCTATGCCTTCGCCGGTGTCATGGCCAAGATCGGCTGCCTCAATGTCATCCTCGAGACCCTCGCACACAAGATCGACTGCCGCTGGAAACTCATTGGTTTTACGATGCTTGCCGGGATCATCCTGACCTTTACCGCAGGCGTTGCTTCCATCGTTATCATCATGGTCGGCACCCTGCTCAAGGATGCGTACGATGACATGGGCCTCGACCGTCTGAACCTTTCCCGTTCCATCGAAGACTCCGGGACGCAGCTCCTCGGGCTCGTGCCTTGGGGCGCCTCCGGTATCTACTATACCAACCTCCTCGGGGTCTCGGTCGGCGAATACGCCATCTGGTGCATCCCTTGCTACCTCTGCGTGGTCTTTGGGATGATCTGGGCCTTCACCGGCATCGGGATCAAGTATGCAGACAAAAAAGCGTAAAAAAATATCTATGCGCTGCAAAATGGTGGCTTGTCGGATCGATCGAAAGCTTGTTATACTTAAACAAAGAGCCTTTGAAATCGATCGATAAGTGGCTGTTTTGCAGCGACTTTATTATAGAAAGGGGAGACGGCGGTCATGAGTATCACCGTAGAAAAATTCTTGGATGTTGTCAGTGAGTACCGGGTCGATCTTGTGGCCGGGCGCATCGGAGTGGGGCGTTCGATCGACTGGTTCCATTTCATTGAGCGTACGGATGAAACCGAGCGGATCAATGCAAACGAACTTGTCTTTGTGCAGGCTGCGCATCTTGAAGACGGGGCTGCATCACGAGCGTTGATCCGCCGTATCGTGGAGAAGGATGCGAGCGGCATTGTCGTTGTCGTCGATCCGCGCAAACAGACTCTCCCGCCGGCTCTTGCGGCATTTTGCGACGAAGCACATTTTCCACTCATTGAGATGGCTTATGACGCCGATGTTTCCAGTATCAGCAAACTGCTCTGCATCCAGCTTCTGGAGTCAGAAAAGGCCAGCCGGCAGCTCTTTTCCGCTATGAAGAACGCCATTTCTTTTCCGCAAAAAACGGGGCTTTATGTGCCGACCTTTCTGCAATATGGTTTCAAGGTGCAGGAGCAGTATACCGCTGCCATCATCAAGGTGAAGGACCTGGCCGAGCTGCCAACTTCTGAGGTCCAGTGGCTTGTGAAGCTCATGGAGCAGCAGCTCCTGGCAACAGGAGACAAGTCTTTTGTGCTGACGATGGAAGACAGCTTCGTGTTCGTCTTTTCGAATTACAGTGCCGCCGACATCCGCGAAGTCCTGCTCAAGATCATCGTGCTTCTGCGTATGCGGGATTACACTTTCTACACCGGCGTCAGTCTTAACCTTAACGGCGTCGAAAAACTCTCACAGGCGTACATGCAGGCCAAACACGTCGTCGAACTCGGGGAGAAGATGGACTGGCAAAACATGCTGCGCAGCTACGAAGAGCTGGGCATCTATCAGTTGCTCCTGGCCATCGACAACCAGGATGTGAAAAAAGAATTCTATGACAATATCCTTGGTAAGCTCGAACGTTCCGATGAAGAAAAGAAGACCGATTATCTCGCTTTTCTGAAAGCTTATTTCGACAGCAACTGCAGTATCAACGAAACAGCAGACCGTCTCTTTATCCATCGCAACACCGTTGTCTACAAGATCAAGAAGATCAATGAGCTCCTTGATTGTGACCTTTCCGATATCGATGTGCGCGTAAAGCTCTATCTTGCGAGCATGCTGCACAACGTTTTATGAACAAAAAAATAAAGCCGCCGGCGTACCCTTTCAGGGGAACGCCAGCGGCTTTTTGTGTGGTTGGATCACACATTGAAGAGAAATTCGATGATGTCGCCGTCTTTGACAACGTATTCTTTGCCTTCAAGGCGGACCTTGCCAGCCTCACGGGCAGCAGCATAGTTGCCGGCAGTGACAAAATCATCGTAGCTTACGACTTCTGCGCGGATGAAGCCGCGTTCAAAGTCGGAATGGATCTTTCCGGCGGCCTGTGGCGCTTTTGTGCCGCGGCGGATCGTCCAGGCACGGGTTTCCTTTTCACCTGTTGTGAGGAAACTGATGAGCCCGAGCAGCTTGTAGGAAGCTGCCACCAAGCGGTCCAGCCCGCTCTCAGAGAGGCCCAGGGATTCCAGAAATTCTGCGGCTTCTTCTGGTTCCAGCTGGGCGATCTCGTTCTCGATCTCTGCGCAGATCACAAAGACCTCAGAGCCTTCTTTGTCCGCAAATTCGCGCACCTTGTCGACATAAGCATTGCCCGTGGCTGCGTCATCCTCACTGACGTTGGCTGCGTAAAGGATCGGTTTCGCAGTCAGGAGGTTGAGTTGGTTGAAGTAGAATTCTTCTTCTTCGTTTTTGCATTCGAAAGTGCGGGCGCAGTTGCCGGCTTCCAGGTGAGGGTAGAGACGGTTCAGCATGCCGTCTTCACACAGGAGTTTTTTATCGTTCGTCTTCGCGCCTTTTGCTGTCTTCTGCATGCGGCGTTCGACGATCTCCATATCCGAAAAGATCAGCTCAAATGTGATCGTTTCAATATCGCGCAGCGGGTCGATGCTGCCATCCACATGTACCACGTTAGCGTCTTCAAAGCAGCGTACCACATGTACGATCGCATCACATTCACGGATGTTGGACAGGAATTGGTTGCCAAGCCCTTCGCCGTGGGACGCCCCCTTCACCAGACCAGCGATGTCGACAAAGTCGATCGTCGCCGGGATGATCTTCTGACTCTTCGAGATCTCCGCCAGCACCTGCAAACGCTTGTCCGGCACAGCTACCACCCCAATGTTAGGATCGATCGTGCAGAACGGATAGTTCGCAGATTCTGCCCCAGCTTTCGTGATACTGTTAAACAACGTGCTCTTGCCAACATTTGGCAGGCCGACAATGCCTAATTTCATATGATGATACAACTCCTTTGGTTAAGCCATTTCTGGCGATCGGTGATATGTGATCAGACCGCGACGGCGGTCGTCGTATGTGTCGGATGTGTCGGCGCCAGTTCTGCACGCGCAGCGGCCAGCCCAACATTAAAATTATAGCATGGACGCCGCATTTTCACAATAGAACCCAGGCGCATTCTGAGGTGCGATCGCTGTGAAAGATGGATGCATAGAAAATTTATCAGGAAAAAGGATCCTATATGAAATTTGTATGGATCATTGATTGATTGTATAACGAATAGAATCGCGGTTTTATCCTATGATAATGAACTGGATGGCATCATATAATATAATACAGATAAATCTGAATAAACGCTCGGCGGGATGCGAGGATGGCGCCGTATGCCAACCGTCTGGATACAACGCGGATCCCGGTGGCGAGCGTTATACGGAGAAGGGGGAAATCATGGATATACGGGCTTTTTATTTGGAAAATTTGCATGTGGATGATGCACGTTTGATCGATGCCTTGGTCGAGATCTCGCATCCCATCTATCTGAATAAGGGCGACTTGCTCGTGCGGCAGGGGGACCGTCAGGAGGATTTCCTCTTTCTGGTCAACGGGATCTTTCGGGGCTATTATCTCGATGTGAACGGCAAGGAAGTGACGGACTGCATCGGCTTCAAGAGCGGCACGCCAGCGATGTCGTCCGCCATCGACAACGCCATCTCGCCGATCAGCATCGAAGCGGTGGTCGAGAGCGTGTTCCTGCGCATTGACGGTGCAAAGCTGATCCCACTGATCGAACGCAGCCCGCTGCTCCTGAAGATCTACAACGAGGTCTTACAGACCGCGATGCAGATCCATTGGGCGCTTAAGGTCACCGTTACACAGCGCACCGCGCTCGAACGCTATCAGTGGTTTTTGGAGAACTATCCCGGTCTCATCGACCAGGTCAGCAACAAGCACATCGCCTCCTACCTCGGCATGACGCCCGTCACCCTCAGCCGCATGCGCCGGATGATGCGGGAGCGGGAGGCTGTCGAAAAAGGGGTTCAGGAAACGTGAAATAGCAAGATCGTTCAGAGAGATCGAAAGAAGGGAGAATCACTATGAAGAAGATCAGAAGTTTCATCAGTATCGTTTTGGCATTGAGCCTGTTGATCGGGCTGATCCCGTCTGGCGCGTTTGCAGCGCCTGAGAGCAGACGCGTGCCGTTTTCGGACGTGAAGAGCACGGATTGGTTTTATGAGCCGGTAGAGTATGCTTACGAAAATGGGCTCATGACAGGGACCGGCAGCAGTACTTTTTCACCAAATCTGACCACGACCCGTGGCATGATCGTCACTATCCTGCATCGTATGGAGGGGGAGCCAGACGCAGCGCGCGCAGCCTTTAACGATGTGTCGCGCAGCCGCTATTATGCTGAGGCCATCGACTGGGCCAATGCCAATGGCATCGTCTCTGGCTATGGCGGCGGCCGCTTTGGACCGGATGACCCCATCACCCGAGAGCAGATGGCGAGCATCATGTACCGTTACTCCGAATACAAGGGGTATGATACCTCCGCTTCGGCCAGTCTGAACCGTTTCAAAGATGGCAGCAGTGTCAGCAACTATGCCAAGGACGTTATGCGCTGGGCTGTCGGCAGCGGACTTCTCTCTGGCCGGATGGCAGACACCCTCGCACCACAAGGACAGACCACCCGTGCCGAAGCGGCGACCATCCTCATGCGCTATTGTGAAAAAATAATAAATAACTCTTTAGAAAAGCCGGAAGAGACTACATTTACTGTAACATTCGATTCCGCTGGTGGCAGTACTGTGGTTTCCCAAAAAGTGAAAAAAGGAGACACAGTAAGTCGTCCAAAAGATCCCAGTTATGAAGGATACTCCTTTGATTTTTGGAGAAATAAAGGGGAATGCGAACAATATGATTTTTCGACTCCAGTCACAAAAGATCTTAGTCTAGAAGCTGTTTGGTCTAAAGTATTAGATGGAAAAAATAGTATCTATACTTTGAAAAAAAACAATGTTGTATATGATAAGACAGCTAGAATCCATTATGTAAATAACATATTGCTTGCATTTACAAAATCAAACTTAACTGCGGGTGAGAAGAAAAAGCTTGCGGAATCTGTTAATGGATCAATTGCTGGTGATATCAGTGGTTCAACAAACATTTTGCAAATTAAAGTTCAAGAAACTAATCTGGAAGAATTAAATAATAAAGCAGCTATTCTTATGAATAGTCCACAAGTTTATTTTGCAAGATACGACTCTCCTGTTCAAGCTGATTCTATTGCTGATGACTTAACTGTAGAAGTAGCGGGAGATAAAACTGATTGGTGGTATTCGGCTGTAAATGCAGATGATGCATGGGAGGAGTATGCAAAATACTTCTCGCCGATCACTGTTGGTGTTATAGATAACGCAATCGATGTTGATAACGCAGATTTATCTGGTAAAGTCTCTTTCCCTGATGCTCAGTATAGAGCAGATAATGATGCGGAAATAAAAGCTGGAGCTAATGATCACGGAACAAAGGTTTCTCAGGTATTTATTGGGCGTGATGATGATTTTGGTGTTACCGGA
>CAUDRX010000137.1 GCA_958451915.1 uncultured Peptococcaceae bacterium | reverse complement strand
ATTAGTTATACGTCAAAAGCGTCTGGAAAAGTTATTTCAACGACATCACGCGAAGATGGCTCTTTTGAACTTACCTTGACAGCACAGCCAGGGTCGGAAGAATCTATTGTATTTAAAAAGAAAAACTATTATGACGACAGCAAAAAAATTGCTTTTTCTGATGCTCAGGTGATAGATCTTGGAAATATAGTGTTTAAACCTATGGTCATTTTAGAAGTTCCTGAAGCAGTCGCCACTCTACGTGGTAAAACAGTCGATTCATCATCTGGTAGTTCTATTGAGGGTGCCAATATATCTATCTTAGATAAAAATGATTCTTCGTTAGTTACTAGTGCCACATCAACTTCAAATGGAGATTTTAAAATCGAATTGAAATCTTCAGGCACGTACGACATTGAAATCTCAAAAGAAGGGTACTCTACGATAGTTCAATCAAATACCTATATTCCTAGTGGCAATACTAATATAGGTAATATCGAGATGAGTGTAAACAAAACGGAATTTGCTGGAGGAAAGGGCACAAAGGATGATCCGTATCAAATAGCAACAGCAGCCCAATTAAATGCTGTAAGAACTGATCTGGATGCCCATTATATTCAGACAAAAGATATCTCTCTTGCAGAATATAGTAATTGGGAACCGATCGGAACAGATAATGGCGCCTTTAGTTATGAAGATACTGGCTTTTGTGGAACCTACAACGGAAACGGACATACTATCTCTGATCTTACAATTAAAGATAATATTTCAGTAGGATCGATAGGAAAGCACGATGGCTATGCTGCTGCTTTGTTCGGTGTTTCTGATAGTTGCTATATAGAACAAGTAATCCTTGAAGATGTAAATATAGATATTGATGCCACAGAAGGTGTTGCACCAGAGCTGATCGCCATTGGTGGGATACTGGCTAAAGGGAACACGGAAGCTGGGGCCGGGTCGTCAAATACTATATTTGCCTGCACTGTTGCTTCTGGAAGCATATCTTTTTACAATGCTGTAGATAACAATGGTGAATTATACATTGGAGGCCTTTCTGCCATTGGATTTGGTGCAAGTTCGGAAAATTATGCAACGATAAATGTTACTGGACTAACAAGTGTACAAGGCCCAGAGGTATTTTGCGGAGGAATTTCAGCTCTTGCAACTTCGGCTCATACTTGTGAAAACTATGGTGATATCAGAGTAATTATACCAAGTTCAATTTGTTGCGGAGGTATAACTGGTCTATATACATCAGGGGGGTGGATGTATTATTGTAACAATTACGGAGACATCTTTGTAGCATCTGACGATGTCAGCAATAGAAATGTGTATGCTGGCGGTATTTTCGGTGGAAACTATGCAAATCCTCAAGTATTTATGTGCAAAGACTATGCAGGTGTAACTGTTGGTCAGATAAGTTGAAAGATTGTAAGAAATAATCCTCAGATTATTAACAGTTCTAAGGGGGGATAAAAATGAACAGATCAAGAGTCAAAAAGATCGCAGTAGCGCTTATCTGCATTTTGTCATTCGGCGCTAGCTCTATGATGACATCAGAAGAATCATGGGCAGCTACAAGTAAAGAGATCCATGTGGTCAATGATGGTCAAAAGCTATCGTTCGATCAACCACCAATCATGGTAAACGATCGTGTTATGGTCCCTATCCGTACCATCTTTGAATCGCTGGGATATTCAGTCCAATGGGATAGGAATCTTCAAATGGCAACGGCGAAAAAGGCGGGCAACGAGATAACAGTGTGCATTGACGATCCGGTTATCTCACACACGAAAGGGTCATATACATGTGATGTTCCTCCGATGATCATCAATGGGAGGACGTTGGTGCCAGTAAGAGCAATCTCAGAATGTGCGGGATGTACAGTTGATTGGCGCTCCAGTATGCAGACGGTAATGATATATAATGGCTCGACAACTGATAACACAGATCTGTTCTGGAGAAGCATCGAAGGTATTTGGGTCGACCTTAGTCAGGCTAAGTCGAATAGAGGAGACGTAACGTTCCCGTTCTATCAGGTCAATGATAAAGATATGGTATATGGTGTCTATCCAGGAGGGTATGATCGTACCGGTGAGATCATTAATGTGAAAGAAACTTCAAACTACACATTTGATTTCACGATACATTATCCGGAAGAATATTTCATGATGGAATATTGCCCTGAAGAATATGTTGACTGTGCGATAAAATTATTAGGTGCACCGACTAATGTATATGCGATCAGGTTTTTGAACAGTAGCTATGATTCTACTTGGACTCTTATGGGCGGTGATCTGGAAGCAGCAAAGCAAGCTGTCAGAAGTTATGCTTATTAAAATATAGTTGGATATTAAAGACGATAATTGTTGAGCTAAAGATTGAAAGAAACATCTACTTCAAGGAGGAAACAAAAATGAAAAGAACAAGAATCAAAAGAGTCGCTGTAGCAGTTATCTGCATGCTGGCGTTCAGTGCGAGTGCGGCGATGGCGTCGAATGTGGCGCGGACGATCACGGTGTATTACCAGGACATCAAGATGTATGTGGATGGACAGCGTGTGAATACGAGCGCAGAGCCATTCATCTATAATGGCACGACGTATCTGCCAGTGCGCGCCGCTGGCGAAGCGCTGGGCGAAAATGTGTACTGGGATGGCAGCACAAAGTCAGTCTACATCGGTGAACGCCCAGGGGCCGTGGATTATCTGATGGAAGTTTGCCCGCCATATCAGAAAGATGGTTCTGTATATTATTATTATGCGAATGATGGAGATTCCTTCTTAATGTCAGGCAACAAGTATTCTAATGGTGTTGTCAGCTGGTGTGATGACTACAGTGTATATTATAATACCAACAGTCAATATCGAACGATGCAGTTCGCCTATGGCCCTCAGGATGAAAAATATTTCGCAAATGAATGTACGGTAAGTTTTATCGGCGATGGCCGTGTGTTAGCAGCCTATGATGTGAATTATGGTGATATGCCTAAAACCGCATCTGTTTCTCTTAATGGTGTGAATCAGCTGGTGATTAATTTTTCTGGTGGAAATGGAACGATCGGTGTTGGCAATATCACGGTGCAGTAGGTTTGGCGCTTAAGCCTAACAACCATTGTGAAATCTGGCAGAAGCCGCACCGCACGAAAATGTGCGGTACGGCTTCTGTTTTTTGTAGCAAACGATGGCTAGCACGTTTTATTTGCCAGCAAAAAGTCAGGAGAAATCTTCTGGGCCAGTGACGATTTCTCCCGAAAACGGGATGCAAATCCTGGGAGAATTTTGTATACTTATCTTAAAGATTCCTCGCGGCGGGCGGTGCCTGCTGGCGTTTTTGCTTTTAGGTCAAATGAGAAAGGGTGGAATGTATGGCGAAGTTTTGTAAGTATTGCGGGCGAAGGCTGGAAGAAGGGGCGGTCTGTGTCTGTCGGCAGCAGCCGGTGGAAGATGCGGCGGTCTGTGTCTGTCGGCAGCAGCCAGTGGAAGATGCGGCGGCGCCGGTGAACATGGGCGCTGCGGCTGAAACGCAGGCGACGGCTGCTTCAGATGCGGCCTCTGCCCAGGCGGAGCAGGTTGCGGCGCCATCGGCGGCAGCTGAGACGCAGCAAGCGGCGGGCGCATCGGTAGCTGGCAACGAGCAAGCGCAGCAGTCGGCTGGCGCATCGGCGGCTTCCTACGACCAGGCACAGCAGGGGGCTGGCGCGGCAGATGCTTCCCGGGCACAAGCCCAGGCCCAGCGCGCGGCGGATCCGGCACCGGGCGGTGCACAGAGCGGCGGTCCTGGGATCAATACGGAATGGATCAACAAACAAAAGCAGGTGTTCGTGAGCGGCACGAAGAGTGCGATGGGCGAGATCCTGCCGATCCTGCGCCAGCCGGTGAGCCGGGTGCGCGAGGTGTCGCTGGCTGGTAATGGCCGTCTCGGCAAGGAGCTCATCATCGGCAAGGCTGTCATCTTTATGGTGGTGGCGATGGTGGCGCTGATGATCCTGTCTGGACGCATCGAAGAGATGGGCTATGGCCTGGTGGAAGTGGAGATGCCGTATCTGCAGGTGCTGTTGGGCGTGCTCGTGCTGACGGCTGGCATGGACTTTGTGGAAGCGTTCCTCCTGAAGGCGATCAGCGGCGCTTTTGGCGGCGTTACGACCAACAGTGCGATGATGAACGTGATCGGGGCGCGCGGCATTTATGACACGCTGATCATGCTCGTGTGCGCAATCGTGGGATTCATGGCTGTAGAGATGGCGTATCTTGTGTGTGTGCTGCTGATCGCGCTCAGCAGCATCATGGAGCTGGCAATCTACCAGGGGACGGTGGTGCAGATGGATGAGAATAAGAAGCCATATGCGTTCTTTTTGGCGAAGCTTTGTCTGATGGTCATCGTCTTTATCGTGACTTATCTCCTGGTGCGCAGCGCCATGGATTCGGTCGTTGGTTCTGCGCTGCGCTATATGATGTGAGTTTGATGATCTTGTGCGAAAAGGAGGGGTATCATGCGAACCTGTCCATCCTGTCATGCGGTGAACGAAGATGTCGCCCGCTTTTGTGAAAATTGCGGGGCCAGGCTTGAAGAAAAGCCGCTGGCAGATGAAACGAAGTATTATGATAGGCCGCTGGATGATGAAACACAGATGTATGAGCTTCGGCATTGTCCAGCCTGCGGGATGGTCAATGAAATGGAAGCAAAGTTTTGCGCTGCTTGCGGCGAAGCGCTCGAAGATGCTGCGCCTGTGGAAGAAGAGCCCCGGGTGTCAGGAGAACAGATCCTGTGTCAGACGTGTGGCTTTGACAATGACAAGGACGCCCTTTTCTGTGAAAACTGTGGTGCAAGAATCGAACGGAAGGACACGGCAGAACGCGCAAACGACAAAGATCATTGTCCTGCTTGTGGCTTTATCAATGATGATGACGCTGTCTTCTGCGAAAGCTGCGGCGCCAAACTTCCGTCAGCAGGCGAAAAAGGCGCGGTCAATGTGCAGACTCTGCCGAAGCAGATGCCGCTGACACCACGCAAGCCACTGAACAAGCTGCAGAAGATCGTCGCCATCGAAGCGGCGGTCCTGGTCGTGCTCGTGGCGCTGTTCTTCATCGTGGGCAACAACAGGTACAGTGCAGAATCGGTGGCCGAGACGTATTTTGATGTATATGTGAACGGGGATTGGGAAACGGTATACAGCCTTTTGGATCTGCCGGCGGGCAATTTCCTGGCAAAAGACCAGTTTGAGGCGGTCATGGAAGATACCAGGCTGCCAGATATCGAATCGTATAGCGTGCATGCTGCATCGATGGGAGAACCTGCCCCCGGGGAAGTGACGTCGACACCTTTTGAAGCAGAGTATGAGAGCAAAGCCGGCATCAAAAACACGATGGATCTCACGCTCGTGAAAAAAGATGAGAAAACGTTGTTCTTTTTCGATACCTGGCGCGTGGATGCGGATGCTGTAGCCGATACCATTTCGATCCTTGTTCCGAAGGGCGCCGATGTGGCGCTGGATGGTATCGCCTTGGGGGAAGACTGTCTGACTGATTCTATCTACGCAGGAATGGATCATTATGAAGTGGCTGTGTTCAACGGAGGCCACACGGTCAATGCGGCGCTGCCTTGGTGCGAGGTGGCAGAACGAGAGCTCGACAGTACGGGCAATGGTTCTGCCATGTTCCTTGACTTTACCTTCACCGAAGAAGGGGCGCAGGCCATGCAGGCAAAGATGCAGACGGCGCTGGAAACCTTCTATACCTCGGCAAGATCCGGTGCAGATTTTGATGCCTTGGAAGGGTTGTTTGCTTCGGATGCGAGCGAGGATTGTGAGGAAGAATATCAGAAGCTGCTGGATCATCTGACCGATGGCAACCTTACGCTTAACCAGATCCGCTTCTCGGATTTTGAATTTGATCAGCATATGTCGGATGGTCAGTTCCAAGGGAGCCTTGCCTTTGATTGCAGCTACAATTACACCTCTCATGGCTCTTCGAGCGACAGAACTTCTGACAATGATTCGCGTGCGATGTTGTATGCAACTTTCACGTATGAAGATGGCACCTATAAGATCACAGACATCGATGTCCCAGTGATGCCATGACGAGAAAGAAGGAGAGAAGATGAGCGAACAGAACAACAATAAGCTTAAGGTGGCCTGTGTGGTGCTAGGGGTTTTACTGGCAGCCAGTGTGGCAGCGATCGCTTCTGTCGGATTCGGCCCTTTGGGCAGTTCTGCTGCCGCAGCAGATACTGATGCCAAAAAAACTGCGCTCACAGTTGCAGCGCCGCAGGACGCAGAAACGTCTGTAAAGACAGAGATCAGTATTGGTGAGGCAAAAGC
>CAUDRX010000136.1 GCA_958451915.1 uncultured Peptococcaceae bacterium | reverse complement strand
AGAAATATCATTACAGAATTCAACACACTGCCGCTTTCGCAGAAACTCATCGGGGTGCTGTTTTTCTTTTGCATCCTGTGGGTCGTGGGGAACAGTGTGTTCAGTATGGTCAATCAGCAGTTGATAAAAACGATGACAGTAGGGGCAGAGGTCACCGATATCGTTTACAGTGACTATGGCTTTATTCAGGCAGAAGAATCGTTGATCACGGCGGAGAGCCCGGGTCAGGTGGACATCGCTGTTGAAGAAGGCAAGCGCGTTCCGAAAAATCATGAGGTCTTTTCTATTACAACGACCGATGATGAAGGATCGAGTAAGACAAAGCCATATTATGCGCCGATCTCAGGGATCGTGAGCTATTATATTGACGGCTATGAGAATATGTCAGATATCGATGCGATCAAAGACCTTGATTTTCGCAGCATTTACGAAGAAACGTTCAATAGTGAGGGAAACAACAGGGCCAATGGCGACGCTGTTGCAGGTGAGGTTTATGCCAAAGTGATCGATAACCTCAAGACGACCCACATCTATATGTCATATAGTCCGGAGGACAATAAGATCTTCAATGAGACAGGTGATGTAGTCCGAATCCGTTTCCCGGAACTCAATGAATCGACGACAGGAACCGTTGAAGAAATCATAGAAAATGGGGCAGGGCATGAATTTTGCAAGATCGCTCTTGGCCCAGTGAGTGAAAAATTTTTAACGAACCGGGTGGTTCAGGCGGAACTGTACCAGGTACAGACGGCAACCCTTGATCTCGATCGTTCGGCACTCGTGATGAACGACGGAGAAGTTGGGGTGTATATCGTTTCCAACGGTAAGGTGCAATGGCAGTCGGTATCTGTGCTGGAAGTCAATGGAGACCGCGTGGAATGCGAGACATTGCCTGAAGGCACGATCGTGGTGCTCACGCCGCAGCGCGTATCACCTGGGGATGTCGTGAAAGGATCGTAAGAACCATGTCTATTGCAGAAAATCTTGAAACCATTCATGAGAATATCAAACGTGCATGTGAAACGCGGACAGCGGACAGTGGCGATGTCAAGCTGGTTGCGGTCAGCAAATATCATACCGTTGAGGAGATCAAAGAAGCGTACAGGGATGGGCAGCGTGTCTTTGGAGAGAACCGTGTGCAGGAACTCCTGCCAAAGATCGAAGCCATGGCTGAAGCCGGTGACACAGATATCCAGTGGCATTTGATCGGCCATTTGCAGAAGAACAAGGTACGTCAGGTTGTCGACAAAGTGGCTATGATCGAGTCGGTCGACAGCATTGGTCTCCTGGAAGAGATTGAGAAGCGTGCAGTCCAGCATGAATGCAATGTTAATATTTTGTTGCAGGTCAACGTTGCTAATGAAGAGCAGAAGTCCGGCATTGCTTTTGAAGACATCGATGCTTTTGTGGAAAAGATGCCTGAGATGTCTCATGTTTATCTGAAAGGTTTGATGTTCATTGCGCCAAACCTGGAGGATAAAGAGGAACTTCGTCCTTATTTCAAAAAACTGTACGAAAAATTCTGTGCGCTGAAGACAAAAGAAAATGCCCATGTGGAAATGCGATGGCTTTCGATGGGAATGAGCGGCGACTATGAAGTGGCGGTGTCAGAAGGGGCTAATATGGTCCGTATTGGCAGTGCGGTGTTCAATACGAAATAATTGGAGGTAAATCATGGGATTTGTAGAAAAGGTGAAAAATTCGCTGGGATTTCAGGAACAAAACGAGGATGACTATCAATATGATGATTATCAGTACGAAGAAGAGGCGTATGTAGAAGAGCCAAAACAGCAGCGCACTTTCTCGGGACTGGGGTTTGGCCGTCAGGCAGAAGAGGAGTCAGTAGATGAGTATGCAGATGATCGGCGTTCCGGCGGCATGCGCATTGTACTCTTGCAGCCAACAACCTTTGAAGAAGCCCAAACGATCACCGAATATCTTTTAGGCAATAAAGTGGTCGTCTTTGACCTCCAGGAAAGCGATGTCGATACGGCGATCAATATCGTCAATTTTGTCAGCGGGGCTATCTTTGCCTTAGGTGGTTCGATCCAGAAGATCAACGATCGCGGAGCGATCTTTGTTGCTGTGCCGGCTTCTGTGGCGATGGACAATGAGCTGCGTGTAGGCCTGGGCGATGATGATTATGGCATCAACATTGCAGACTGGGTCAACCGTACGCACAGTAAATCTGAATTCCAGGACTGATGGGAGGACGATGAATGTTAAGTGCTGGCGTTGTATTCACGATCTACAGAGCGATACGCCTTGCCTTTAGATTATATGAGTTCATCCTTTTAGCACGCATCCTGTTGACATGGACGAATATCAGCCCATATAACAGCAAGATCGCGCGCTTTTTGAGCGATCTGACGGATCCGTTTTTAGGAAAGATCGAGCAATATATGCCGCGTGCACTGTTGGCGCCGCTGAATTTCTCGCCGATCGTTGCCTTTTTGATCCTGAGTGTCGCAGAGAGCATTATCTATCGTTTGCTCTTGCTTCTGATGTAAGGTGAGATATGCTGACATTTGAGAATATACTTGCGGGCTACATCCGTCAGGTTACCGTCGAATGGCGGGATGTCCTGACGGATTTTCTTCCACGTACGGAGATTGCAGCGTACGAAGAGATGCTCCGTGCATCTGGTGCACATTACCGCATTGACGGCGGATATGACGAAGCGGAGCGTGTGCGGCTCTATATGACGATGTTTGATGAAATACCAGGTCGTGACGATATGAAGATCAGTGTGCTCACTTTCAAGGGAAATACGAAGTTCATTGATTTTTTGCACCGTGACTGTTTGGGGGCTTTGATGGGGCTGGGCTTTGAGCGTAAATGTATCGGTGATATCATCGTACGTGAGGATGGCTTTGATGTGCTGACCAACTCGGAAATTGACGATTTCCTGCTGATGAGTGAATTTGCGGTCAAGCGCGTGCCGATGCATGGCAAAAAGATTGCATTGTCATCCTGGCAGGCGCCCGAGCGTCAGCTTAAAGAGCAGACCATCCTTGTGGCACAGGCAAGGCTGGATGCTGTGATCGCCAAAGTGTTCAACCTATCCAGGGCGCAGGCTGTTGAACAGATCCGCGCCGGTTTGGTACAGGTCGATCATCGGGTGTGTTTGAATCCGAGCCAGAATTGTACGGTGGCTCAGGTGGTCGCAGTGCGCGGAAAAGGAAAATTCCTTCTCGAAGAGATCGAAGGCGTGAGCAAGAAAGGAAAGATCAAGCTGCGTATTGGTAAATATGTATAGTGGGCTTGACAAAGGGTGCGACATCCAGTAGTATTTTACTATACTATAACAACAGGCTGTGAGCGGAACCGTTAACAGGGCCTTGTTTTCAAGCGAATCCATGTTGGTGTGAGATGGAAAAAACGAGCTGTTAAGTATCATCCGTGAGCCGCGACCTGAATCTTAGTAAGGAAGCCGTTTTATCCGCGTTAAGGATACTGAGTGTCCGTGATCGGGATCATGGATATGAGGGTGGTACCGCGATCTAAACTCGTCCCTTAGGGGATGGGTTTTTTTATTTTATTAAGAGGTGAAAACATGTCTAAGAATCAAGAAGAAAAAGAATATGGCGAAACATTGAACCTGCCAAATACAGACTTCCCGATGCGCGGGAATCTGCCTAAGAAAGAACCAGATATCCTTGCTTTTTGGGAAGACATCGATATTTACAGCAAAGTGCAGAAAAAGAATGAGGGGCATCAGAGATTCGTTCTTCATGACGGCCCTCCATACGCCAATGGTGAGATCCACCTTGGTCATACGATGAACAAAGTCCTTAAAGACATCATCGTTAAATCCAAGTCTCTCCAGGGCTATGATTCTCCATATGTCCCAGGCTGGGATACTCACGGGCTTCCAATCGAGCTGAAGGCGATCGAAAATACCGGCCTTGATGCGAAGAGTGAAGATGTCATCGGTTTTCGTAATGCCTGTGCCGATTATGCGATGAAATATGTTAACATCCAGCGTGATGGTTTCAAACGTCTTGGTGTGCGCGGCGATTGGGAGCATCCATATCTGACTTTGAAGCCAGAATTCGAAGCGCATGAGATTGGCATTTTTGGTGAGATGGCCAAGAAAGGCTATATCTACAAAGGCACAAAGCCAGTGTACTGGTGTCCTCACTGCCATACCGCACTCGCAGAAGCAGAGATCGAATACGGTGAAGAAAAATCTCCATCGATCTACGTAAAGTTCAAAGTTGTTGATGCCAAAGACAAATTTGCTGAAGACAATGCTTACTTTGTCATCTGGACCACGACGCCTTGGACCCTTCCTGCCAATGAAGCGATCTGCCTGAATCCAGAATTTGAATATCAGCTTATCAATTTTGGCGGTGAGCGTTACGTGCTCGCAAAAGAACTGGTTGAAACCGTTGTCAAAGAGATCGGATTGCCGGAAACGTACACTGTTGAAGGTGAATGGCTTGGCAAAGACCTTGAATATATCGTCTGCCGTCATCCATTCCTGGATCGTGACAGCCTCGTGATCAATGGCACGCATGTTACCCTTGACGCCGGTACTGGTTGTGTTCATACTGCCCCTGGCCATGGCGTTGATGACTTTGTCGTTGGTCAGCGCTATCACCTTCCGACCCTCTCCCCATTGGATGATGATGGGGTGCTGACTGCAGAAGCCGGTCCTTTTGCAGGTATGAAGACCGATGACGCCAATAAGGCGATCTGTCAGCATATGGAAGAGAGCGGCGCGCTGCTCAAATTAAGCTTTTTCAAACATCAGTATCCACACTGCTGGCGCTGCGGCACCCCAACCCTTTTCCGCGCAACCAATCAGTGGTTCGCTTCTGTTGATGGGTTCCGTGAAAAGGCCCTGGATCAGATCGAAAACCATATCACCTTTACCCCGGAATGGGGCAAAGAACGCCTCTATAATATGATCCGTGATCGCGGAGACTGGTGTATCTCTCGTCAGCGTGTCTGGGGAGTACCGATCCCAGTGTTCTATTGCGAAGACTGCGGTGAGACCATCCTTGACGATGATACCATCGCCAGTGTCCAGGCGCATGTGCGTGAACATGGTACCAATTGCTGGTACAGCATGAGTGCAGAAGAACTGATGCCAGAAGGGTACAAGTGCCCTAAATGCGGCGGCGTCCACTTCCGTAAAGAAACCGACATCATGGATGTGTGGTTTGATTCTGGCTCCAGCCATGATGGCGTTTTGCGTGCGCAAAGCGAAGAGCTGTGGCCAGCAGATCTGTATCTTGAAGGGAGCGATCAGCATCGCGGTTGGTTCAACTCTTCTCTCTGCACTGCTGTCGCCGTGTATGGTCAGGCGCCTTACAAAGGTCTGCTGACCCATGGTTTCCTTGTTGATGAAAAAGGGAACAAGATGAGTAAATCGAAGGGCAATGGTGTCGACCCTAAGGATGTCATTAAGCAGAATGGCGCCGATATCCTGCGTCTGTGGGTCGCTTCTTCGGATTATCGCAGCGATGTTTCTGTTAGTGCGGGTATCATCAAGCAGGTGGCTGATGCGTATCGTAAGATCCGCAATACTTTCCGCTTCATGCTGGGCAATACTTCAGATTTTGACCCACGCAAAGACCGTGTGGTTTATGACCAGATGCCAGAACTCGATCGTTGGGTGATGGGACGTTTTGTGGACCTTGTGAAGAGAGCGAAAGACAGCTACAATGCTTATGATTTCCATGTGATCTATCGCAGTATCTTTAATTTCTGCAATACGGATCTGAGTGCGGTGTATTTCAGTATCATCAAGGATCGTCTGTATTCCTGCAAAGCCGATGATCCAGCTCGCCGCAGTTGCCAGACAGTGCTCTATGATATGTGCCTGGCCCTGGATATCATTCTTTCTCCAATCCTTTCTTTTACGACAGAAGAAGTGTTCCGTTATATCGATATGGATGATAAACCTGAATCGGTACAGCTTTGCGATTGGCCAGTGTTCGAAGGCATTGCGCTGGATGCTGCCCTTGATGAAAAATGGCAGATGCTCATGAGCTTCCGAAATGAAGTTATGAAACCACTTGAAGCTGCACGAAAAGAAAAGAAGATCGGGAACTCCCTTGACGCGAAAGTCATCCTTTACCTCAGTGATGCCCTTCAGGATGTGCGATCCGCACTGTCTGATATGGACATGGCTGCGGAGGATTTCTTCATTGTCAGCCAGCTTGAGATCGCTGATCTTGCCGATGCGCCGGCAGATGCTGAAGCCAGCGAAGTGATCGAAGGCCTGTCTGTCAAGATCGAAGCTGCCGGTGGTCACAAATGCGCACGTTGCTGGAAGTATTCCGAAACCGTTGGTGCGGATGCTGATCATCCGGATGTCTGCGAGCGATGCGCAGCAGTCCT
>CAUDRX010000135.1 GCA_958451915.1 uncultured Peptococcaceae bacterium | reverse complement strand
GGTCATGAGGAGCATGGCGCCGATCATGGCAGGCACACCGGGGGTATAGCTGACGGCCTGGCTGCCGACTTCCTTGTAGCACTCCTGATGGTCGCAGACGTTGTAGAGCTGGTAGGTCTTGTCCTTGCCGTCCTTCTTGCCCTGGAAGATGCAGCCGATGTTGGTCTTGCCGACGGTGCGTGGGCCGAGGGTGCTAGGATCCGGCAGCACGGCCTTGAGGAACTGGAGTGGCACGATCTGCTTGCCTTCGAACTCGATCGGTTCGATGGAGGTCATGCCGACGTTCTCCAGGCACTTGAGGTGGGTGAGATAGCTCTCGCCAAAGGTCATGAAGAAACGGATGCGCTTGATCCCTGGGATGTTGAGCGCAAGAGATTCGATCTCTTCGTGATGCAGGAGATACATGTCCTTTTCGCCAACCTGTGGGAAATCGTACACGCGCTTGATCTCCATTGGCTCGGTCTCGACCCAGTGACCGTCTTCCCAGTAGCTGCCCTTTGCAGAGACTTCGCGGATGTTGATCTCTGGGTTAAAGTTGGTCGCGAATGGGTAGCCATGGTCGCCGCCGTTGCAGTCGAGGATGTCGATGTAGTTGATCTCATCGAACTCATGCTTCAGCGCATAAGCTGCGAACACACTCGTGACCCCTGGGTCAAAGCCGCTGCCGAGGAGCGCAGTGATGCCGGCTTCTTCAAAACGTTCGCGATACGCCCACTGCCATTTGTATTCAAACTTGGCAGTGTCTTCTGGTTCGTAGTTGGCGGTGTCGACATAGTCGGTCTTGGTAGCCAGGCAGGCATCCATGATGGTCAGATCCTGATATGGCAGCGCGAGGTTGACGACAACATCTGGCTGGAATTCGTTGATCAGCGCGATGATGTCTTCGGTCTTGTCTGCATCAAGCTGTGCGGTGTGAAGCCTGGTCTTGCCGCCGGCGAGTTTGCTGGCGAGCTCGTCGCACTTGCTCTTCGTGCGGCTCGCGATCATGACTTCTTCAAAAACGTCGCTGTTCTGACACATTTTGTGGATGGCGACCGATGCAACGCCGCCGCAACCAATAACTAAAGCTTTACCCAATGATAGGTCCCTCCTTAAGATAAAAAATGCAACAACTTACTCACTGATTTATTTTACAAAGGTCAAGAGCATCTCGCGCAAGACCTTGCAAGCAACAGCCGTCGAAACGCCCGACGCATCGTAATGCGGCGAGAGCTCGTTCATATCAAAGCCGACCACGTTCAGCGGCTCCAGCGCCAGGAGCGCTTCTTCCAGCTCTGGGAAGAAGATGCCGCCGGCTTCCGGTGTGCCGGTGCCGGCAAAGAGCGATGGGTCGAGGACATCGAGGTCCACGGTCACATAGACCGGCACCTCTTCGCCCAGGGCCATCGTCATGGCCAGCACGTCACGCGTGTTGAACGGATGGAAATCCGTATGCGCCATGCCGAATTCAAACTCGCTGCGTTCCCCGCTGCGGATGCCAAACTGATGGATGCGCCCGTCGCCCACGAGGTCGTGGCAGCGGCGCAGCACCGTGGCATGGGAGAGGCGTTCGCCGAGGTATTCCTCACGCAGATCAGCGTGGGCATCGAAATGCACGATGTGCAGATCCGGATAACGGCGCACCATGGCGCGCACGGCCCCCAGGGTCACAAGATGTTCCCCGCCGAGCATGACAGGCAGCTTCTCCGCCGCGAGGATCTCAGCAGTCGTTTCTTCGATCATCGCCAGCACCGCATCGACATTGCCAAACGGAAACGGCAGGTCGCCGATATCTGATACAGCAATGTCCTCGAGGTCTTTGTTCTGATAAGGACTGTAGGTCTCAATGCCGTCACTCTCGGCACGGATCGCCTGCGGACCGAATCGTGTGCCCGGTCGGAACGAAGTCGTGCCATCGAACGGCGCCCCGAAGATAACGGCGCGCGCGTCTGCAAAAGCCGCATCAGCGGCGATAAATGTCTGGGTATTAATCTTCATCGTCTTCCTCTGGTTCTACATTTTCTAAGAGATCCTGCACATAGTTTGGCAGATAGAAACTGCCATGGTGCAGGTTGGTGTTATAATAACGGGTCTCAAGGCCGCGCGCGTTCCAGCGGCGTGCATCCATGTCATGTACGGGATGGTATTTTTTCGACGCAAATCCGAAGAGCCAATGCCCCGATGGATAAGTCGGAATATGCGCCTGATAGATGCGGCTGAGCGCAAAACTTTCAACGATGCGCTTGTGTGCCCGCTGCATGGCACGGGCGTCTTCCTTATAGAAAGGGCTCTCATGCTGATTGACCATGATGCCATCGTCATGCAGCGCTTTGTAGCAGTTGCCGTAGAACTCCTTGGTGAAAAGGCCTTCCCCCGGACCGAACGGGTCCGTCGAATCAACAATGATGAGGTCATATTCATCCACACACTTGCGCACATATTTGAGCCCATCGGCGATATGGATATGCACGCGCGGATCATCGAAGCCACAGGCCGTCTGTGGCAGCCAGTCGCGGCAAACCGCGATGACTCGTTCGTCGATCTCCACCACATCGATATGCTCGATCTCCGGATAGCGCACGAGCTCACGCAGACAACCTCCGTCACCGGCACCGATCACAAGCACCTTGCGCACATTCGGATGCACAGCCATCGGCACATGCACGATCATCTCATGATAGATGAACTCATCCTTCTCGGTCAGCATCATGATCCCGTCAAGGGTCAGGAAGCGGCCAAATTCGTCGCTCTCAAACACATCGATGCGCTGGAAATCGCTCTGTTCGGTGTAGAGCTGTCGGTTAAACTTGATCGAAAACTTCACATCTTTGGAATGTGGTTCAGTGTACCAAAGTTCCATTATAGACCTCCTTTTGCCCCTGAAGGGCACTCAGTCGATGACGTTCAAACGGTTGACGCCCATGTCTTCCGGCCCCAGCATGGAGCAGCCTTTCTGCTTGGCATAGCGGATGTATTCTACGATCTCCTTTGTCACCAGTTCACCTGGCGAAAGGATCGGGATACCCGGCGGATAGATCATCACAAACTCGGCACAGACATGCCCCACACAGTTTTCCAGCACCAGCGATTTCTTCGGTGCGTAGAAGGCTTTGTGCGGCGTCATCTTAACGATCGGATTGATGTATTCCTGCTCGAACATGTTCACCGCCGGTTTTTTGAAACGGCGGCGGATCTCCTGCAGGGCACCGATGAGGCGCTCAATATCTGCCGGACGATCACCGATGGAGATATAGGCCAGGAAATTGCCAAGATCGCCGAGCTCCGCCTGGATGTCGTATTCATCGCGCAGGAGGTCGTAAACCTCAATGCCTGCCAGTCCCAGGGCCAGCGTGTTCACCGAAAGCTTCGTGCGATCGAAATCATAGACCGCATCGCCATCGATGAGATCGTAGCCATAGGCCCAGTAATCGCCGATGGCATTGATCTCCTTGCGGGCGTATTCAGCCATATCGAGCACGCGCGCAAAGGTCTCCTTGCCGCGCAGCGCCAGATTGCGGCGCGAGATATCCAGGCTCGAGAGCAGGAGATAGGACCCGCTCGTCGTCTGGGTAAGGTTGATGATCTGGCGCACATAGTCGGCGTTGATGTTCGGTCCCAAAAGCAGGATCGAGCTCTGCGTCAGCGAGCCGCCGCTCTTGTGCATGCTCACCGCAGCCATATCCGCGCCCACATGCATGGCCGCCTTTGGCAGCCCATCGCCAAAATAGAAATGCGTGCCGTGGGCCTCATCGGCCAGCACCTTCATGCCGTGGGCATGAGCGATCTCAACGATCGCCTCAAGATTGGAACAGATGCCGTAATAGGTCGGATTGTTCACCAGCACCGCTTTGGCGTTCGGATGGGCCTCGATGGTCTGTTTCACATCCTCGATCTCCATTCCCAGCGAGATCCCCAGCCGCTGGTCCAGCTGCGGATTGATATAGATCGGTTCCGCATCCACCAGCACCAGCGCATCGATCACACTGCGGTGCACATTGCGCGGCAATATGATCTGATCACCCGGTGACACCACCGAAAGGATCATCGCCTGTACCGCCGATGTCGTACCGCCAACCATCAAAAAAGCCGCCTGTGCTTCGAAAGCATCGGCGGCAAGCATTTCTGCCTCGCGGATCACACTGACAGGGTGGCAGAGATTGTCCAGACATTTCATCGAGTTCACATCGATCGAAACGCAGGCTTCTCCAAGGAATGCAGCGAGTTCTTTGTTGCCTTTGCCGCGCTTGTGACCAGGTACATCAAATGGGACGATACGCTGACTCTTGAAATCCTCCAGCGCATCCAAAATAGGCATTCGATCCTGATTCACCGTCATTTCCTCCTTTATTCTGACCGCCGCAGGCGGCCCTGTGAGCAAGTACCACCGGCGCTCGCTCTTCTCGGCTTCCGCCTCGATCGGTTCGCAACCGTGAGCGCCACTGGCGCTCGCTCTTCTCGGCTCCCGCCTCGATCGGTTCGCAACCATGAGCGCCACCGGCGCTCGCTCACTAATAAACGTTGCAGCCGCTGAAGATCTCGATCATCTCTTTGCGCAGGTTCTGCGTGATCTCGAGACGCTTCTGCGGCAGCAGTTCGTAAGCGTCTGTGTTGAAAAGATAATTCTGTATGTCGATGTCCTTAATGAGCATCTTTGTATGATAGATATTGGCTTGATAGATGTTGATATCCACGGCATCATAGCGCTTCAGCGTGTCTTTGTTGATATAATCCTGGATCGAAGCCATCGGATGATCGTTGAACACCTTCTTACCGTCCACATCACGCGTAAAACCACGGATACGGTAATCCATCGTGATGATGTCCGAATCAAAGCTTCCGATCAGGTAATCCAGCGTCGAGAGCGGTGAGATCTCCCCGCATGTCGCAACATCGATATCCACACGGAAAGTCGCGATCGCATTCTCCGGATGGTACTCCGGATAGGTGTGCACCGTTACATGGCTCTTATCCAGATGCGCCACGACCGTATCGCTCGCAGGCATCGGCACCATCGAGCTTTCAGCGATCAGAAGCGTCACACTCGCCCCCTGCGGGTCATAATCCTGATGAGCGATATTGAGCACATTCGCACCGATCATCTCCGTGACATTGACAAGGATATCCGTCAGACGATCCGAATTGTACTGCTCGTCGATATAGGCGACATAGTCCCGCTGTTCGCGGAGCGTCCGCGCATAGCAGACGTCGTAAATATTAAAACTCAGAGATTTTGTCAGGTTGTTAAACCCGTACAAGCGGAGCTTGTCTGTCATCTTCCACTCTCTCCATTTCTTATCAAAAATGTGCCGGGTCTACGGCCTTCATTCCCCTATGAGACGCCTGTCAAACCATTTTAAGTATAACAATTCCCGTCCGCAAGGTCAATCTCAATCGCCCGGCGGCCCAAAGATTTTGGCTCCGGATGCCGCCCTGCCTCCGGGCCTTTGCCAAGCCATTTCCGGCACCCCGATATAATAGTGGGAATTTTACAAAAAAATAGCCTCCATGCTTGTTTCCACCCCTTCTGACTGCTATAATTCAAACTAAGAAGATCGATCTAACCATTTGATCGATCGCCGGCTCAGCCGGCAGAACAGCAGTATTCATACAGAAAGGGGAATGATCCTATGGCAAGACACGAAAACGATCACGGCCGCGCCAGAGAATTCGTTGAGAGAGGCGTGCGCCGCTCAAAACTCACCGTCCACAATTTCCGCGAACCTGAAAACAAGACCGCCCTCAAGCACGCCGCGCAGATCCTCAAGCATGACATCATCGGTTTCTTCAGCGAAGTGCGCAACATCATCAAACAGACCGAAGGTCTCGAGAGCTACGCCAACTGCAAACAAAGTCCAACCTGCAGCGATGCCATCGAAGAATACAGCGTCCACATCCCACCGATGTACGACGAAGTCCTCACCGACGAACCTCTCAAGCCAACCCCAGGTGCTGCCACCGCCAATGCGATCGCCAGCGCCGCCGGCGCCGTCGGCGAGATCCTCTCCGATGTCGGCAGCATGGAAGCCTATGCCAATCGCCACCAGGCTTACCCAGGCGATCCGACCAGGTTCGATCCAAACCGTCCACAGTCCGTCCTCTTCAAAGACGTTGACGACAAGATCCGCAAAGACACCACCGTTATCGAAACACCAGAAAAAGTCGAAGTCATCAAGGATCCAAACGCCAAACCACTCAAGAGCCCAGTCGATGCCATCGTCGACGCCGCCGCCAGTGTCGGTGAGATCCTCGACGACGCCGGCAACATGGAAGCCTACGCCAACCGCCACCAGGCCTTCCCTGGCGATCCGACCAAGTTCGATCCAAACCGCCCACAGTCCGTCCTCTTCAAAGACGTCGACGACAAGATCCGCAAAAAAGTCAAAGTCGAAGAAGTCCCGGACACCGACAGCGAGAAATGATCA
>CAUDRX010000134.1 GCA_958451915.1 uncultured Peptococcaceae bacterium | reverse complement strand
ATTGTTGCTATTTCTAAAAAAATTTGATACCATATCAATTGTTATCTTGGACAGAATGAGAATTTTTTGACATGTCCAAATATGCAATGATCCGTTGCAAAATTATCTAAAGGAAGGATGTAAAAAATGAAGCGTAAAAAATTGATGTCTCTCGTGACATTGGTTGTGTTCGCTATGCTCATCCCTACTGCTGCCTTTGCAGAAGGCGGGGAAATGCTGGGCGATCAGCTTCCGATCTGGAGTATCATCCCGTTCGTTGGGATGCTCCTGTCTATCGCTATTTTCCCGCTCGTGAAAGGCGAATGGTGGGAAAAGAATCAGTTGTGGGTGGCCTTGTTCTGGTCCGCAGTGTTCATCGTGCCATTCTTCATTGCGTTCGGTGCCCACATCACCATCTACGAACTGATCCATACTGTCGCACTTGACTACTTCCCATTCTTGCTGCTCCTCATCGCGCTCTATGCGGCTGCAGGCGGCATTGTGATCCGCGGTTCCATCGTTGGCACGCCAAAGGTCAACACTGCTATCCTGGCGATTGGTGCAGTCCTGGCTTCCATCATCGGTACCACTGGTGCAGCCATGGTCCTGATCCGTCCACTCATCCGCGCGAACGAATGGCGTAAACGCAAGATGCATACCGTCATCTTCTTCATCTTCCTCGTCTGCAACATCGGCGGCAGCCTGACCCCACTCGGTGACCCTCCACTGTTCATGGGTTATCTGCGCGGCGTGCCATTCTTCTGGTGCCTGACCCATCTTTGGCCAATCTGGATCTTCACCACGATCCTTTTGCTTGTCATCTACTATCTCTTCGAAAGCAAGAGATACAAGAAAGACCTTGCAGAAGGCGCTGTACAGCCTGAATCTCACAGCGCACACAAGATCGAGATCGATGGTCTCATCAACATTGCGTTCATCGTGCTGATCCTCATCGGTACCTACAGCTCCGGTGTCCTCGCTGGCATGGATGCTTTCCTCAACGAAGACGGCAGCGTCAAGGGGATCACCCTCTTCACCCACGGCGAAGAGGCTGCTGTTGCGACCTATCCAAACCTCATCAAGGATGCGATCTATATCATCGCTATCATCCTTTCTATGAAGTTCACCAAGAAGTCTCTGCGTGAAGAGAACAACTTCAACTGGGGTGCTATGGAAGAAGTTGCCAAGCTCTTTATTGGGATCTTCATCACCATGATCCCTGCCCTTGCGATCCTCGAAGCAAAAGGCGCTGCGCTTGGTCTGCACACCGAATGGCAGTTCTTCTGGAGCACCGGTCTTCTCTCCGGGTTCCTGGACAACACCCCTACCTACCTGGTATTCCTGACCACGGCTGCTTCCCTGGGTGCTACTGAAGGTATCGTTACCTCCATTGGTATCGTCGAAGTGCCGCTGCTCATCGCAGTATCTGCTGGTGCGGTATTCATGGGTGCCCTCAGCTACATTGGTAACGCGCCAAACTTCATGGTCCGTTCCATTGCTGAAGAACATGACATCAAGATGCCAAGCTTCTTTGGCTACATGAAGTGGTCCTTCGGGATCCTGGTGCCGGTCTTCCTGCTCGTCACCGTCATCTTCATGTTGTAATACGATCTTTCCGAAACGACCGTCTGCGGACGGTCGTTTCTTTTTTATCATCATAAAAAGTTTGTGCGAAATGCGTGAAAGAAGCATACAAAAAGCGGCTGCATGATGTATAATGGAGGGCGGAAAGTTATTTTCTCTATGAACACAACGTATCAAGGGTGGGAGGTTTTTATGGACGAAAAACGATTGACCGAACAAGCGACTGTGATCCGCCGCGACATCATCAAGATGATCGGCGAGGCAAACAGCGGGCATCCAGGCGGCTCTCTTTCCGCAGTGGAATTATTGACTTATCTTTATTTTGAAGAGATGCATGTGGACCCGGCTGATCCTCACATGGCAGACCGCGACCTGTTCGTACTTTCCAAAGGTCACGCTGCGCCGGTGCTCTATGCGACGCTGGCAGAGCGTGGATTTTTTGCGCCGGAGGATCTTTTGAGTCTGCGCAAGCTGGGCTCTAAGCTTCAGGGTCATCCGGACATGAGAAAGGTGCCGGGTGTGGACATGTCCACGGGTTCTCTGGGCACTGGTATCTCAGCGGCAGTTGGCATGGCGCTGGCACGTAAGCTCGACGGGAGCGGCCGCTATGTTTATGCGCTCCTGGGCGATGGTGAGATTGAAGAAGGGCAGGTTTGGGAAGCTGCCATGGCAGCGGCTCATTATGGCCTGGATCATCTCATTGCGTTTGTGGACCACAATGGTCTGCAGATCGATGGGCGCACCAAAGATGTCATGAACGTGGATCCGGTGGATGCGAAGTTTGCTGCATTCGGCTGGGACGTGCAGGTGATCGACGGGCATTCCTTCCAGGCGATCGCCGAAGCCATCGCAAAGGCAAAGGCTGCCGGCACCGGCAGACCACAGATGATCGTCATGGACACTGTGAAGGGTAAAGGTGTGTCCTTTATGGAAGGCGAAGCCGGCTGGCACGGAAAGGCACCAAACGCTGATCAGGTCGTCGAAGCGCTCAAAGAATTAGGGGAGGATGCATAAGATGGAAAAACAAGCAACACGTGAAGCTTATGGCCAGGCGCTTGAAGCGCTCGGTGCTGTCCGTCAGGATGTTGTCGTCCTTGATGCCGACCTGTCGAAATCGACCAAGACCAACATGTTCCAGAACAAATATCCGGAACGTTTCTTCAATATGGGTATTGCTGAGCAGAACCTCATGGGTGTGGCAGCCGGGCTTGCGGCTGCTGGCAAAGTGCCTTTTGCCAGCACTTTTGCAGTTTTTGCGACAGGCCGTGCTTACGATCAGATCCGCAACTCGATCTGCTATCCGCGTCTGAACGTGAAGATCGCTGCGACGCATGCCGGCATCACTGTCGGCGAAGACGGCGGCAGCCACCAGGCACTGGAAGACATCAATCTGATGCGTGGTCTGCCAAATATGACCGTGCTCGTACCAGCTGACGGTCCGGAAGCTTACAAGGCTGTGATGGCGGCCGCCGAGCATGAAGGGCCTGTCTACATTCGCCTCGGCCGCAGTGCGGTGCCAACCATTACCGATCCGGAGGAAGCATTCGTCATCGGCAAGGGCAAGTGCCTGCGTGAAGGCAGCGATGTCACTCTGATTGCCTGTGGTATGATGGTTGCTGTGGCGCTCGATGCTGCTGATCTCCTTGCGGCAGATGGTGTGCATGCTGCGGTCATCGACATGAGCACGATCAAGCCGATCGATACTGCTCTCATCAATGAATGGGCGGCAAAGACCGGTGCCATCGTTACCGCCGAAGAACATAACGTTATCGGCGGCCTTGGCAGCGCTGTGGCAGAAGTTGTCACAGCGGCCAAACCAGTGCCTGTTGAGATGGTCGGTATCGAAGATACTTTCGGCGAGAGCGGCACGGCTGCTGCCCTCGTGGAAAAATACGGTCTCACCAAGGAACATATCGCCGAAGCGGCCAAGCGTGCCATTGCGCGCAAGTGAGCGCATCGGGTTTACTACGGAGCGCGGCGCCTGCAGATGATCTGCAGGCGCCGCTTTTTTGCTGGGAGCGGGTTGAAAGCTTGTGATAAAAATTTCTTTTGCTGAGTGCATCGGGTATATATGGACGGTCGAAAACAAATAGGGTACCATATTCAGTTGTAAGAGTGACAAAAATCAAGAACGATAGAAGGAGAACCATCATACATGGATATCATCAAACGTAACGGCAGCGTAGAAGCCTATGACCGGGCCAAGATCGCCCGTGTCATTGAGCGCGCCTTTGTGAGCGTGGACAGCACTGTCGCTCCGGACAAGCTCCAGGCGATGGTCGGCGCCATTGAAGCGGCACTTGTGGAAATGGCGGCGCAGGGACTGGAACTGCATGTCGAAGAGATCCAGGACTTGGTCGAAAAGACCATGATCGAAGAAAACTATTATAAAGAAGTCAAGAGCTTCATCCTTTACCGCGAGGACCGCAAGCGCAAACGCCGCACGCGCGGCCAGATCGCAGCCTGCTTTGCGGAGGTTGCGGAGATGGACGCAGTGCTCAAACAGATCGAAGGGGATTTTGCAGATGAAGCTTACAGCCTCGATCAGCTGCTGATGAAGTTCCGCTCATTTTATAAGGAAGGCATGGCGCTCGAGGAACGCTTTACCTTTCTCATCAAGGCGTGTGTGGAGCTGACGACCAAGGAGGCGCCACGCTGGGAGTTCATCGCTGCCCGCATCTATTTCCTTGAGTTCGGGCGTGCCCTTCGTCAGCGTATGGCCGAGCACGGCATCGACGATTTTTATGAAAAACTGGAATTCCTCACGGAGGCAGGCCTGTACGGCGACTACATCCTGCAGCATTATAATCGCGATGAGATCCTGGAAGCGGCCGGCTTTATCGACGAACGCCGTAATCAGCTCATCAATTATTCCGGCCTCGATCTTCTGCTCAAGCGCTACGTTGTGCATTCTCATGCTGGTGTGCCGCTGGAAAGTGTGCAGGAGATGTTTCTGGGCATTGCGCTGCATCTGGCGATGCTGGAAGAGCGTGAACACCGCATGATGTGGGTGCGCCGCTTCTATGATATGCTCTCCACCCTTAAAGTGACGATGGCGACGCCAACGCTGGCGAATGCGCGCAAGCCGTTTCATCAGCTTTCGAGCTGTTTCATCGATACGGTGCCAGACAGTCTCGACGGCATCTATCGCAGCATTGACAACTTCGCACAGGTGAGTAAGTTTGGCGGCGGCATGGGGCTTTATTTTGGCAAGGTGCGCGCCCGCGGTTCTTCCATCCGCGGCTTTGAAGGGGCTGCCGGCGGAGTCATCCGCTGGATCCGCCTGGCCAACGACACGGCTGTGGCGGTGGATCAGCTGGGTGTGCGCCAGGGGGCGGTTGCCGTCTACCTTGATGTTTGGCATCGCGATCTGCCGGAATTTTTGGCCCTGCGCACCAATAATGGCGATGATCGCCTGAAGGCCCATGATGTTTTCCCGGCGGTCTGCTATCCGGATTATTTCTGGCAGCAGGCGCGTGATAACATTGAAGGCGACTGGTATTTGATGTGTCCGCACGAAGTCTTCACTGTCAAGGGCTATCACCTTGAAGACAGCTTCGGTGAAGAATGGACCAACCGCTATCTTGATTGTGTGGCCGATCCGCGCATCAGCAAGCGCGTACTTCCGATCAAGGACATCATCCGGCTGATCATCAAGAGCGCTGTCGAGACTGGTACGCCGTTCGCTTTTAACCGTGACATCGTCAATCGTGCCAACCCGAACGGCGATAAAGGTGTGATCTATTGCTCCAACCTTTGCACCGAGATCGCGCAGAATATGAGTGCCATCGAAAGCATCGATCAGCGTGTGGAGGTGGTAGATGGGGAAGAGGTCATTGTCACAGTGACAAAACCGGGCGATTTTGTTGTCTGCAACCTCGCCAGCCTTTCACTGGGGCACATCAATGTGGACGATCCTTCGGAGATTGAGGATGTGACGCGAAGTGTCGTGCGTGCGCTGGACAATGTCATCGATCTGAATTTCTTCCCATTGCCATATGCTAAGATCAACAACCGCCGTTACCGTCCGATCGGTCTCGGTGTCAGCGGCTATCACCATATGCTCGCGAACCATCACATCCACTGGGAGAGCGAGGCGCATCTGACATTTGCGGACCGTGTCTTTGAAGACATCAATTATGCGGCCATCAAGGCAAGCTGTGAAAACGCCCGCGAAAAAGGCGCCTATGCTGCGTTCGGCGGCAGCGATTGGGAGACGGGGGCGTATTTTGACAAGCGCGGCTACAAAGGCGCGCGTTGGCAGGCGCTGCGTGACGATGTCGCTGCTTACGGCCTGCGCAACGGTTATCTCATGGCGATCGCGCCAACTTCCAGCACCTCGATCATCGCAGGCACTTCCGCCGGCGTCGACCCGATCATGAACCGTTTCTTCCTGGAAGAGAAAAAGGATGGCCTGATGCCGCGTGTGGCGCCATCCCTGTCCATGGAGACCTACTGGTATTACAAGAGCGCTCACACCATCGACCAGAGCTGGTCGGTGCGTGCCGCTGGCATCCGTCAGCGTCATATCGACCAGGCGCAGAGCGTCAATTTATACATCACCAATGATTACACCTTCCGCAAGGTCCTGAACCTTTACATCCAGGCCTGGGAATGTGGCGTCAAAACCCTCTACTACATCCGGTCCAAGAGTCTGGAAGTAGAAGAGTGCGAGAGCTGTTCAGCCTGATCTGAAAGGAGATTTTCGATGGAACAAGTTCACAAGCGTCCCCTCTTTAATCCGGACGGCGACATCGACGTCGCCAGCCGCCGCATCATCGGCGGCAATACCACCAACCTCAACGACTTCAACAACATGAAATATCAATGGGTCAGCGGCTGGTACCGCCA
>CAUDRX010000133.1 GCA_958451915.1 uncultured Peptococcaceae bacterium | reverse complement strand
GAGCTTTTTAAAGACTGGGTCGTTTACAATGGCTGGCGCCCAGCTGAGAGCATCGGAGAAGGGTATTTCTTTATCAACGATGCTCATGAGACTCTGACCATCGAACGTGAAGCAGTAATGGGTGGCCGCTATATCCTTTGGACGGCATCTGATTCTATTGAGTGATCTTTTTGGAGCGTACCATGAGCACTTTATTACCCAGTGAAGAAAAACGGTTTGTGATCGTGACAGGTCTGTCTGGCGCAGGGAAAAGCTCTGCCTGCAATTATTTTGAGGACATGGGCTATTTTTGCGTGGACAATCTGCCTGCGCCATTGATCACTCGTCTGGCAGAATTGGTGGTGCAGACGGAAAACAATATTCACAAGATCTGCCTTGTTATCGATATGCGCGGAGGACAGTTCATCCAATCGATCGATGAACAACTGGAAAAGCTGAAGGTAATGGGGATTGATTACACGATCCTTTATCTGGAAGCCAGTGATGAAGTGCTGGTCAATCGCTTCAAAGAAACGAGACGTCAGCATCCTCTCAGTGAAGATGGATCGATTCTTGGAGGTATCGAGCGGGAACGTAAGGCGTTGGCACGTATTCGCGATCTGGCAACGATCTCTCTCGATACTTCCGATCTGTCTAAATCAGATCTTAAAAATGCCCTGCTAAAGCTTTGGGAATCTGAGAAGGAAGATATGCAGGTCAATATCCAGTCGTTTGGTTATAAAAATGGGATTCCGATCGATGCAGATATCGTGATGGATGTGCGTTTTTTGAAAAACCCGTTTTATGAGCCTGCGCTGCGTCCGATGACTGGTCGCGATCAGGCGGTGCGTGATTATGTTTTTGCCAGTGAGGACGCCAAACATTTTCTTAGCAGCTTTTGTAGTCTGATGCGTGAGATTCTTCCGCAATATGCAGCAAGTGGGCGATTGGACCTTAATATCGCGATTGGCTGTACAGGTGGGCAACATCGCAGCATATCTGTAGCTGTCGAACTGGCAGATAACCTAAAAAAAGCAGGATATACGGTCAATTTGAAGCACCGCGATCATTAATCGTATGGGAGCAAAATGCATTGAAGTTTCGACTGAATACGACTCGCCGATGGTATTCTCCGGGGTTGGGCCTTAAACGATGGGCAGTATTGGCTGGTGTGGCGATTGCACTGATCATTATCGGATTATGGTCGATGGTCAACAACCAATATGCCAAATCGTTAGTTGTAGGGTTCGTGAATTTTTTACAAAGAAGTATTCCAGACCTGTCCATAGGGCAAGGTCTTATTTGTGTTGTTTTAGGGATCTTGGTTGTTGGGATATCTGTTTCACATTTCAATAATCAGTACCATAAGATCACCAAGGGCCGGTCTCAGGTGGATGATTATTTCCGCGATGAGATCCTTGCAGCTGGGCCGAAGATCGTGGTGATCGGTGGTGGCACGGGGCAATCAGTGATCCTGAAGGGGTTAAAACATTATACTTCTAATCTTACAGCTGTTGTGTCGGTTGGTGATGATGGCGGCAGCAGTGGCCGCTTGCGTCGAGAGTTTGGAGGAATCCCAGTCGGCGATATCCGTTCCTGCATCGTTGCGCTGGCAGATGAAGAAGCCATCATGGAGCAACTTTTTAATTATCGGTTTTCTCGCGGCGAAGGTCTGAAAGGACACAGTCTTGGAAATTTGATGATGGTTGCACTTTCCAATATCAGTGGTAACTATCAGGAAGCTATCTCAAGCATTGACCAGATACTGCATTTGGGGGGACGGGTATTTCCTGTCACAACAGAGCCGCTGGAACTCCGTGCAGAGCTTGCAGACGGTTCTACTTTAGTGGGGGAATGCAATATTGGCGAGACAGAAGTACCGATCCGTCATCTTTATGTAGATCCGCCTTATGCAGAAGTTCTGCCGGGTGTATTAGAAGCGATCGATGAAGCAGATGCTGTCATCCTTGGCCCGGGCAGTCTGTATACTTCTGTGATCCCGAACCTTTGCGTGCATCAGATGGTTGATGCGATCAAGGAAAGTCAGTGCAAGACCTTCTATATCTGTAATGTTACCACACAGCCAGGTGAGACTTCAGATTATACTGCCTCAGATCATTTGCAGGCAATCTATGATCATAGCTGTCCGGAGATGATCGATTACATGCTGGTAGATGATGGGAAGACAAAGACCAATATTGAGTTGGCAGATATCCTGGTCCAGGCGAGTGTGCGTGTAGAGGTCGATTATGACAAGCTTGATAAGATGGACACGAAGATTATCGAGACATCGTTGGTCAGTGATCAGAATCCATACCATCATGATTCGCGGAAACTTGCCGAAGCAATCCTACGCACATTATACTCGGATAAGGGCTTTAAGCTTCGCACTGGTCTGCTCAAGAATCATCAGAATATCAAGCGCTTTCACCAGCTAGAGGAGGAATATCGATGAGCTTTTCCAATGACATCAAAAATGAACTGCTTCGTCTGGAATATGCGGATGATTCTGAGCGCGTTTCTCTTCTGGCAGGTTTGGCACGGATGGATGGAACGATTCTTATTGGTGCAGGCCGACAGATCAGTTTGCAGCTTGTCAGCGAAAACGCTGCAGTGGCACGGTTGGTCTTTTCGTGGCTTAAATCACTTTTTCATGTAGAAGCTGAGGTGACGATTCAGCGGCAGAACCGTTTGAAAAAAAATGTGCTCTATGTGGTTGATGTTCCGAGTCAGACACGTATGCCGGTGCTTTTGAACACCCTTGGTATGGTTGACCGTGATGGACTGTTATTTCGCTCGGAAATCCCTGTTGAGCTTGTAGATAGTGACATTCTGCGTCGTGCTTATATCAGGGGGGTCTTTCTTGGCGGGGGATCGATGACCGATCCGAAACGCAGCTATCACCTGGAGATTGTGACGCAAAGTGAAGAATACGCGGGACACCTGATCGATCTGATCGAAAACTACAATATCTATCCACGTATGAGCTATCGTAAAGAGAGCATTGTTGTTTATTTAAAGGAAAGTGAACAGATCAGTGATTTTTTGGCCTTGATCGGGGCTTACGAAGCAGTAATGGCGCTGGAAAACACGCGCATTCAGAAGAATGTGCGTAATCAGGTGAACCGATTGGTAAACTGTGAAACGGCTAATCTAAATAAATCGATCGATGCTGCTCAGCGTCAGATACAGCACATCAATCTTATTGCATCACGTATGGGCTTGGAACGCCTGCCAGATTCACTCCGGCAAGCGGCAGAAGTTCGTCTGAACCACCCGGAAGAAAGCTTGAAAGATCTTGGCCAGCTCCTGGATCCGCCCGTTGGAAAGTCTGGGATGAACCATCGGATGCGGCGTTTGGAAGAGTTGGCGATGCAGCTTGAATCGGAGATGGTGGAGCATCATGAGGACACAAAAGGAGATACAGAGTGAAGAAAAAAATTTTTGTTATCCTTGCTGCTTTATTGGCGGCTGGTATCTTGTTCACAGGCTGTCACAATGACACGACAACATCTGTCGAGACAGAAACGGTAGAAGAAATTAAGATCACTAATGAAGCCGATGTTCCCACTTCGTATGACTGTATTGTCGTTGACGGAAGTCCGGAAGGAATATCAGCTGCAATATCAGCTGCACGAAATGGCCTGGATACTCTGCTTATCTGCCAGGATGAAGCATTGGGTGGGCTGTATACTCTTGGTGAACTGAACTATATTGATGTGCCGGAGTCCCGTGACGGGACCGTGCTCATCGAGGGCATCTTTAAAGAATTCAGTGATGCGGTCGGAGGTTCAGGATTTGATATCACGACGGCAAAAAATACGTTCTATGAAATGGTCAGTGCCGAGGAAAATCTTACTCTTCGCGTTAACAGCAAGTTCGAGGAACCTGTGATGACAGGCTCTGCTGTCACAGGGGTTGTGGTTGATGAAGAGGGTGAACGTGTCACCTATTCCGCACCGGTGATTATTGATGCGACGCCGGATGGTGATGTCTGTGCAGCAGCTGGAGTGCCTTTTGCGTTTGCAGGTGAAGATATCGGCGAACGCGATCGTGAAATGGGTGTGACGCTTGTCTTCCGACTTGCCGGTGTGGATTGGGAGGCAGTCACCGAGTATGTTTCGACCCCGCAGGATGGTGCAAGTGCAGCTGAAGGTGGCGTGAACGGTAATCTGGCCTGGGGCTACAGTGACGAAGGCTTTGCATATGAGCCGAAGGATGAGAATATGCGCCTGCGTGGCTTTAATATCGCCAGACAGGCGAATGGTGATGTGCTGATCAATTCGCTGATCATCTTTGACGTTGATGCACTGGATGCAGAGAGCAGGGCGCAGGGGATCGAACGTGGACAAGCTGAGCTGCCATCGATCGTTGAATATATGAACGAGAACTGCGTGGGTTTTGAAAAAGCTGAACTTGTCGATACAGCTGAACAGCTTTATGTGCGTGAGACGCGTCATATCCGCTGTGAGGATACGCTGACGATCGATGATGTGCTTGAGAACAGACCGCAGGAAGCTGCGATCGTAGTGACGAATTATCCGGTTGATGTGCAAGCGACAAAGACTCAGACTTATGGAACTGTTGTCGGTTTCCCAGATCAATATGAGATCGGATTGGGGAGCCTCATTCCGCAATCTGTGGATGGACTTATGATCGTCGGTCGTGCAGCTGGTTATACATCGATGGCAGCTGGCTCTGCACGCATCGTACCGACAGGGATGGCCTGCGGTCAGGCTGCCGGCGTCGCTGCAAGGGTGGCTTTGGAAAATGACAGCGTGCATGTGCTGCGCGATCTGTTAACCAGTGACGCTGACATTACTGAGATCCAAACACTGCTTGAAGAACAGGGTGCTCGTCTTGAGCATACCCAGACACACGAAGACGTGATGGACCATTGGGCGTATCCAGGGCTCAAGGTCATCCGCAGTATGGGTTTTGCTGATGGCGGCTATGACAATGATTACCGACTGGATATCGCTGTCACGGGGCCACGTTTTGCGAACATGATGAACACAGCTGTGAAGAAATCAGGCCTGGCATTGGAACCGCGGATCACTGTGAACGAAGAGACTGATAATGAAGAGATGCTGCATGCACTGGCGGCGAAAATTGCATCACTTGATGGCTCAGCTGTTCCGGAAGACTTTACCTCGAGTGTCCGTTTTCTTGAAGAACGCAGTATCCTTGATGCAACACTGTCAGAGAAGTTTAGCGAGGCTGCAGGAGTGGCAGATGCTGGCAGTTGTTACATGTTAGCCGCACGTCTTTATGAATATCTGCTGACTCTGCCGGGGGCAAGTGAACTGGAAGCGGTTGATCGTCTGTCTGCAGAAGCTGGGGCGTAAATAGAAAGATTGGAGTGTAAAAATGAAGATGAACAATCGCAGCCATATTCGTTGGTTGATCCTTCTTCTGCAGGGGGCCATCATCGGGACGGGAGCAATCCTTCCGGGTGTCAGCGGTGGAGTGCTTTGTGTGGCTTTTGGCATCTATGAACCATTGATGGCCTTTTTTGAACATCCTATTCGTTCTATGAAGAAAAATGCAGGGCTTTTTGTGCCGATCCTGATCGGAGGCTTTCTCGGATTTGTGCTTTTGGCAAAAGCGGTGGAGATCTTTTTCAGTGCTTATGCATCGATTGCAATGGCTCTCTTTTCCGGGCTGATCTGTGGGACCATGCCGGGACTTTTTAAAACATCTGTAGAAAGTCATTCAACAAAAGGCTGGACAGGTTTTGTCATAACGATGGCGTTGGCTTATGTCTTTTTCTGTGTAATGGAAAATGGCATGGAAGGTAATCTATCGCCAAACTTTGGCTGGTACATTTTTTGCGGCTTTATCTGGGGGTTGAGCATGATCGTACCAGGCTTGAGTTCTTCATCATTGTTGCTGTTTATGGGACTGTACCAACCAATGGCTGCTGGTATCGGTAATCTTGATATGGGCGTATTGATTCCATTAGGGATTGGTTTTGTAGTAACGGTACTCCTGTTGGCGCGCGTGATGAACCGGCTTTTGGAACATTACCACGCAGTGGTGACCAAATTGATCTTAGGTTTTGTCATCGCATCTATCATCATGATTCTGCCAACGTCGTTCAAGGGCGTAACGGACATTGTTGTCAGTTTGCTTGCTTTTATCGTTGGTTTTGGGTTTGCGAATTGGATGGACAATCTGAAACTGGAATCTGTGATCGAGTCGTAAGATTATATTAGAGGATTCTTCTTGCCATACTTACCGTACATGCACAAAAACGTATGTAGGATATATAAAGTGTGTTTCAATGCGCCTGTAATTGCATTTTACTAGAACTTTAGCTTTCGGAAGTCTGCCACTCTTAGAAAGCATCTATTGAAAAACTTTCAAGCAGATGCGTACTTTCTGCCTCATATGCCAGAGCCGAATGAAAGAAGTGTAGTCGTGGCATATTAGTCGAA
>CAUDRX010000132.1 GCA_958451915.1 uncultured Peptococcaceae bacterium | reverse complement strand
AATGAATACATCTGGCCAGCCGAAGCCAAACTCAGCGATGAAGACGTGTACTGGGGCGCCAGCCTTGGCATGCTAGAGATGATCGCCAGCGGCACCACCTGCCTCATGGAGATGTACGATCATTGCGACGCCATTGCCGAAGCGGTGCGTGATGCTGGCATGCGCGCCATCATCAGTCGTGGCAGCGTCGGCATGAACGACCCGCAGAAACGCGGCATCGCTGAGAACGATGCCGTCTTCGACCGCTGGCATGGCGCCGCCGATGACCGCATCCGCATCTGGTACGGGCCGCACGCGCCAAATACCTGCCCTGGCGCGTACATCCAGGAGATGGCGTCCCACGCACGGGAACGCCAGACCGGTGTGCACATCCACGTGGCCGAGACGAAGCCGGAATTTGACCTCATCCAGGAACGCTACGGCATGACGCCGGTCGCCTGGCTCGACAGCCTGGGCGTCCTCGATGTGCCGACCCTGGCGGCGCACAGCGTCTGGCTCACCGATGAAGACATCGCCATCTATGCGAAGCATGGTGTGGCCGCGGCCCACAATCCGATCAGCAACCTCAAGCTCGCCAGCGGCATCTGCCGCGTCGAAGACCTGGATCGCGCCGGAGTGGTCGTTGCCCTCGGCACCGATGGCGCGTCCTCGAACAACATCATGAGCATGCACCGCGAATTGCAGGTGGCGGCGCTCATCCACAAAGTCAGAAACTACGACGCCCAGGCCGTCGGCGCCCACGACGCGCTGCGCCTGGCCACCATCCAGGGCGCCAAAGCCCTGCGTTGGGACGACGCCATCGGCAGCATCGCCGAGGGCAAGCGCGCCGATCTCACGCTCTATAAGCTCGATGCGCCATGGAACGCACCGCATCATGACGTCGTTTCGAACATCGTTTATGCCGCCCAGCAGAGCGACATCGACAGCGTCTTCGTGCAGGGCCAGTGTCTCTATAAACACGGTGACTTCACCACCCTCGATAAAGAACGCATCATCGCCGAAGCCGAGACCCGCGCCAAGCGCATCGTCGGCTGAACAAACGAGGCAAAACAGACAGATCCCCGGAGTGGGTCGATCGATGGTCGACCCGCTCCGGGGATCTTTTGCGTGTTGGCGCGGCGACAGGGTTTAGCCTTGCGTTTGATAAAGACGGGTGTAGTGGTCTTCGATGTAGTCGGCGACCGCTCTTTCGGCAGCGGTCAGGAGTGGGGCATCGGCGCGCAGGAGCACATGCTCGTTTGGCATGATGCGGGTGTTTTTCAGGCGTTTTTCGCAGATGAAGCCGTTCTGCATGTACCAGTTGTTCTTCATGGCGTTGCGCATGAGGACGGTGGTGCCTTTGTTGTCGGCGACCATTTGTAGGATGTTGCCGATGCTGTTGAAGAATTGCTTTTGCTTGAAGAGGGCGAAGACGCCTGTAAATTGCACCGGTTGATTGGAGGAGTAGGTGATCAGACGGAGGTGGCGGCAGTCGTCAGGCGTGAGGACCTGCCGCGCCGCGTAGGGATTTTTGGTGCTGAGGTAGATTGCATAGTCGTCGGCCAGAAGGCGCGTGGCCTGAAAATGCATCGCCTGGTAGCGGCGTTCTTGCTCGTCTTTTTGATCCAAGGTGACGGAGGTGATGCCGACGTTGAAGCGGCCGCGCAGGAGTTCATCCGGGAAGGTGTTCATCGGCACATCGTGGAGCATGATGTCGATCTCGGGATAGGTGGTGGTGATGCCTTCGATGATCTGCTCCAGGATGAGGTTGCAGAGGACCGGGATCGCCGCCAGGTGGACGGTGCCGGTGATCTTCTCCCGCACTGCCTGGAAGGTGTGCCAGGTGGCGATCTTTTCTTCGAGGGCGTCGATGATGCCTTTCGAGTCGTTGTAGACGCGCAGGCCGTATTCTGTCGGATAGGTGCCGGTCTTGGAACGGTGCAGCAGGGTGACAGAGAGTTCGTCTTCCAGTGCTTGGATGGATTTTGTCAGGGCTGGCTGGGTCATGTAGAGTTCGCGGGCAGCCTGGTGGAAGGAGTGGCACTCCACCACCTTGAGAAAATAGCGCAATTGATCGAGTTTCATCACTATCATCCTTTCTCATGTGGATCCAGTGTAGCACAGGGCGATCGATAAATAAAGTTATCAACTTCAGATGATAAAAAGAAATTATACAATCTATAATCGGCGTGGTATAGTATGACCATAGAGATCACGCTCGCCGTGATGACGACATTCCGGAATCTCGTCTTCGCCCTTATCTTAGTCAGAAAAAATCGTAAGGGAGGATGACGTATGTCTACCACAGAAAAAAGAACCCTTTCCGATCACAAATTCTTTTGGAAAGTGATCGTCTTGTTGTTGCAATTTCTTGCAGTCAAGCTGCCGCCCTTCGGCGAGATGACCACGCTCGGGATGCATATTCTCTTCATCCTGATTGGTACGATCGTGGGCTGGGTCTTCATCGACCTCGGCTGGCCTTCACTCACAGGTATTGTTGCGTTGGGTGTCAGTGGGGCTTATGAGTCGATGGGGGATACGTTGGCAGCGTGCCTTGGCAGTCAGACCCAGTGGATGATCTTTGGGGCGCTTTTGATATGCGCCTATGTCAGTGAATCTGGCTTGGCCAATGTCATTGCGGGCTTTCTGCTGAATATGCGTCTCTCACGAAAAAGTCCGTTCATTATGAGCTTCTTCTTCTTTATCGGCGCCTACGCCGTGGCGGCGGTCTCCGCTTGTCAGATCGCGATCCTACTCTTCATCGGGCTGTACCGTGGCCTCGCTGCCAAAGCAGGCGTGAAGCCGGGCGACCTGATCAATTCCTACTGGCTCTGCGGGCTGGCCCTGTGCGCCGTGTTTGGTGAGATGTACCCACCGTTCAAGATCTCGATGATCATCGTCCTGCAGACCTACAATTCTGCGGTGACGGTGCCGCTCTCGATGCTGCAGGGGATCCTCTGGGGGATCGGCGGTTCCATCGTGCTGGCGATCGTCTACATCCTGTTCTGTAAATACATCGTGCGCGTGGATCTCTCGCGCTTCGATCCAAAGGTGCTGGAGATCGACAAGGTCTATGCGACGAAGCAGCAGAAAGCCATGCTCTGGTACATCCTGGCGATGGTCGTTCTGCTGGTCGTGCCTAGCGTCTTTTCTGCAAGCACGAATCCTGTGCTCGTGTTCCTGAACTACTTGGGCTTCGGCGGCATCATGCTGATCCTCTCGGGGCTCATGCTGATGATCCCGATCGAAGGAAAACCGCTCTTGGATATGGCGACGATTGGCAAAGGCTTTAACTGGAGCGTTTTCTGGATGGCGGCGTTCTACACGACGATCAGTACCTTCATCTCTAAAGATACGGTCGGCATCTCTGCGACGCTCGGCGCTTGGTTCGGACCACTCCTGGAAGTGGTGCCTCCAGTCGTCTTCGTCATCCTGGCGATCTATCTGTCCATGATCATCTCCAACTTCCTCAACAATATGGTCGTGGCGCTGGTCTTCATCAGCGCGATCATGGCGCTCTCTTCGAGCATCGAAGGGATCAACATGGCGGCTGCGGCGTTGGCGATCTATCATGGCAGCAACTGTTCCATCGGCATGCCATCGGCCAACCCTGTCAATGCGATCACTTTCAGCAACACGGACTTGATCTCGTTCAAAAATCAGAGTAAGCTGGGTTGGATCTCCGGGACGGTGATGGCGACGGTCAGTGTGGGTCTGTATTTTGTCATGGCGTTCTATTTCAATATGATCGGTCTTGCGTAAGACCATAAGGAGGAAAAGAGTATGAAGATCATTGATATGCGCGTACGCGCACCATTTAAATCGTATGAAGGCAGCAACATCTATCAGGTCGGCCCAGACGGCCACGGCGGCGCCCGCGGCTGGCTCCTGCCGCCATCGGTGCGGGAATTTTCCATGGACTTGCTCGTGCAGGAAGCCGACGAAGCCGGCGTGGAAAAGCTCGTCGTGCCTGTGCGCAAGAGCCTGGACGGCAACAACGACGACCTGGTCGATCTCATCACCCGGTATCCAGAGAAGGTCGTCGGTATGGCGGGCATCGATGTGAACAGTTTGAACATTGGTGATGCCATCGCAGAAGTCGAGAAATACGTCGTCAATGGCCCTTGCACCGGCATCATCCTGGAACCGGGGCAGGACAAGACGCCATGGATGGTCAACAGTGTGCGTGTCTTCCCGTTGTATGAGTACCTGCAGGAAAAGAAGATCCCGATCTTCATGACCTACGGCGGCATCCAGACGACAAGCCTGCGCTACTATGCACCGGAACCGCTCGACGATGTGCTCGGTGCTTTTCCGGATCTGAAGATCGGCCTGGCCCATGGCGGCTGGCCATATGTCACAGAGATCTGCCAGATGGCAGTGAACCGCGGCAACCTTTATGTGGCACCGGATTTCTATATGATCGAATCGCCGGGGCAGAATGATTATATCCTGGCTGCCAACTGTCTGCTCAGAGACCGGCTCATGTTTGCGTCAGCCTATCCGCTCATGCCGCTCAAGGAAGCGTCCGAGTACTACATGCAGTCTGGCATCAGCGAAGAAGCCTTGCCAAACATCATGTACAACAACGCTGCCGAATTCCTTGGCCTGAACGACTGAGAAAAGAGAAAAGCCCTTCCCGCTGATGGTGATCGTCAGCGGGAAGGGCTTTCTTCATATCCGTGAGAGGGTGAGGGCGCTGCTCGCCGAAGTCGGGCTTCCATCAGACATCGCGCGCAAAAATGTGTGTGCGCTCTCAGGCGTGCAGCAGCAGCGCGTTGCCATCGCCCGAGCCCTTGCCAGTCCTGCGCAGGTGCTTCTTGCTGATGAGCCTACCGGCAATCTCGATGTGAACAGCGCGCGTGGCATCATCCGTCTTCTCGCCGACACGGCCCACGCGCATGGTAAATGTGTCATCGCCGTCACTCACAGCCCTGCGCTTGCAAACGCTGCGGACCAGGTGCTGCGGCTTGAACAGGGACGTTTGCTGCGGGCATGAAAAAACGCCTTCGGATCGGATCCGAAGGCGTTTTTGATATACGGTTTACTTGGTAGCAATGTATTTTGCAAGGTCAACAACGCGGCAGCTGTAGCCCCATTCGTTGTCATACCAGGCGATGACTTTGAGCAGATCATCGCCAACTTTCATGGTGGAGAGACCATCAACGATGGAGGAGCGAGGATCGCCATTGTAATCGATGGAAACGAGTGGTTTGTCGGAATAGCCAAGAATACCTTGCATAGGGCCTTCAGCGGCATCCTTCAGCAGTTGGTTGACCTGTTCGACGGTGAAATCTTCCTTGATCTGGAAGACGACATCGGTCAGGGAAACGTTTGGCGTTGGCACGCGCAGTGCAAAGCCGTTCATCTTGCCATTGAGTTCTGGGATGATCTTGCCCATGGCTTTGGCAGCGCCGGTGGTCGTAGGGATGATAGATTGGGTGCAGCCGCGCGCACGGCGTGGATCTTTGTGGCGTGCATCAAGGTTCTTCTGGTCGTTCGTGAAGGAGTGGACAGTGGTCATTGCACCAGCGACGATGGTGAAGTTATCATAGATGACCTTGGTCACAGGTGCCAGGCAGTTGGTCGTGCAGCTGGCGTTGGAAACGACGTTCATGGATGGTTCATAAGTCTCTTCATTAACGCCCATAACGATCATTGGAGCGTCAGAGGAAGGAGCGGTGATGACAACTTTCTTGGCACCGTTCTCGAGATGGACAGAAGCTGTTTCAATGGTCTTGAACTTGCCGGTAGATTCGATAACGATGTCGGCGCCGACTTCGCCCCACTTGAGGTTTTTAGGATCACGGTCGGAGAAAAGGGTGATACGCTGGCCGTTGACGATCAGCACGCCTTCTTCGTAGGAAACGTCACCTTTGAAGATGCCGTGGGTGGAGTCGTATTCAAAAAGACGGGCAGTCCCTTCAGCGTCGGAAGTAGAGTTGATGGCGACCAGTTCTACTTCTGGATCCATGACAGCAACACGAGCGACTAAGCGGCCAATGCGGCCAAATCCGTTGATACCAATTTTAATAGACATAATATCCTCCTTAAAAAAAGAAAGCAGTTTTCATCTAATAAGATACCTTATTTGGCATGAAAAATAAAGGTGATCATGATGAAAAATAAAGGAATTTTGATGAACATTTTACGAAGTGGAAAACTTCTTGTAAAAAAGGCTTGCATTTTCTGTAACAGCGTGGTAATATAAACGAGCGTTAAGGGAACGGATCCCCGGGCCCTAAACGACATGCGGAAATGGCTCAGTGGTAGAGCATCGCCTTGCCAAGGCGAGGGTCGCGGGTTCGAATCCCGTTTTCCGCTTCAGCATTCCGGATGGGGTGCTTTTTTTTGCCACGCGGCATGATGCTCTTAAAAAATGAAAAAAGGGCTTGAAAAAAATCTGCTGGCGTGGTATTATAGTCAAGCGTTGAGGGAACGCTCTGGCGGCGTGACCGAAACGGGTATGCGGAAATGGCTCAGTGGTAGAGCATCGCCATGCCAAG
>CAUDRX010000131.1 GCA_958451915.1 uncultured Peptococcaceae bacterium | reverse complement strand
GCCGTTGCTGGTGCTGCTGCCATCGGTGCCGCTGTCTGCGAGATCTACACCGATGTTGACGGGGTCTATACCTGCGACCCCCGCATCGTGCCAAATGCCACCAAACTCAAGAAGATCTCCTATGATGAGATGCTTGAGCTTGCCAGCTTAGGTGCCAAGGTGCTGCACCCGCGCTCTGTCGAAGTGGCAAAAGTCCATGACGTCAAACTCTGTGTCCGCTCCAGTTTTAATACATATATAGGAGGAACTTACGTGGTTAAATCAGAAGAACTCGAAAAAGAATATGCTGTCACTGGCATCGCTTGTGACAAGAACGTTGCGAAGGTCAGCATCTTTGGTGTGGAAGACCGTCCAGGTATCGCTGCTGAAGTCTTTAATGCCCTTGCTGAAGAGAAGATCAGTGTCGACATGATCATCCAGAGTGCCATGGTCGACAATCTCAATGATATCGCTTTTACTATCAATAAGAGTGATGCCAAGCGTGCAAAGCTGATCATCGAGAGCCTGCAGAACAGCCTGCACTATCGTGAGTTCATGGTGGATGATAATGTAGTCAAGATCTCTGCCGTCGGCGCTGGCATGGTTGGCGCGCATGGGGTCGCTGCCCGTATGTTCTCTGCACTGCGTGATGCTGGCATCAACATTGAGCTCATCAGCACTTCTGAAGTCAAGATCTCTGTTGTTGTTCAGTATGACAATGAATCTCTCAAGAGAGGCATGCAGGCGCTGCATGATGCTTTCGAGCTCGATAAGATCGAATAAGACTGCAGCAGCGGGGGAGCTGCATTTTCTCGGTGAATAGACGGACAATGGCGTCTCGTACATGGCGGGGCGCCATTTTTGTGCAGGTGGTGTTCTCTTCAGGGGGCGGCTGTATTTTGTACAGACCTTCTCATCTGTCAAGTGCAAATCGCTGACGGGCTTGCTATAATGAATGGCGTGAACAGGAGAAGGAAGGAGGCCCTTTAATGAAAAGAGCAAAGTGGTTCCCGAAGAAGATGGCCAGCCCGCGAGAGACGTTCCACATGACGAAGCTGCTCTTTCTTGCGCAGATGAAGCCGCTCCGCCGGAACCTGGCAGCGGGGCTGGTCTTTTTGGGGCTGCTCCTTTTGCCGCCGCTTTATGCCTGGTTCAACATCGGCGCCAACTGGGACCCTTACGGGCTTACGTCGAATCTCAAGGTTGCCGTTACGAGCGAGGATAAGGGGGCTGAGATCGAAGGGGTAACGATCAACGTCGGCGATGAGATCATAGAATCGCTCAAGGCCAACGACAGCATCGGATGGCAGTTTGTGGACCACGAGACGGGACAGGCTGGGGTGGACAGCGGTGCTTATTATGCGGCGCTGGTGATCCCGGAAGATTTTTCACGGCAGCTCACGGGATTTCTGCATGGTGACACGCAGAAAGGTGAGATCGAATATTATATCAACGAAAAAGAGAACGCTATCTCGACAAAGATCATGGGCACAGGCATGGATACAGTTTCCAATGAGATCGACAAGACCTTTGTGGAGACGGTGACGACCATTGTGCTTGATAGTCTGAAAGTGGCAGACAGCAAATATGCGGCGTACGAGCCGACTTTTATGAAGATGCTTGACACGATGGATCTGACTTCGAAGAATATGTCACGATTCAGTGAGAGCATGGATGATTTTGAGACGATGCTCGATGAGATAGACAATCTTTCCGCGGATGCAGAATCCGCGCTGCCAAAGGCGAGTCAGGCTCTCCGGGATGCGTCGGCGCTGACGCTCGATGCTCAGGATGCGCTGCAGTCGACGAAGTCGACAGTGGCGGATATCAACCGTTTGCTGAACCAGAACGTGCTCGCGTTGAACAGCTTTGCCGATACACTTGCCTGGGATGCCGAGCGCCTGGCTGCTCTGGGTGAAGAAGAGACCGCAGAGGCACAGTCGCGCCTGAAGGATCTTTCGGATACCTGCACGATGCTGAGAGACCATGTGGCAACCCTGGCGGATAATCTTGGCCGTTTCAACCAGATGCTGCCGAAGCCGCTGGACGCTATCAGCACGTTTGTGAGCCGGCTCGACGCCTTGGAAGCGCAGCTTGATCAGGCGCAGGACAGACTTTCGGATCTCAGTGATGCGCTGGCGGATGGAAGTGCTGGTGTGACTGATACTGCAGATGCAGCGGCTGATGTGATCAATGGTCTGAACAGTACGCTTTCGGAGACGTGGGATGCGTATAATAGTGGCGTTTCCACCGCCCTCAGCGGCGCCGCAGACAATCTTTCAAAGACCCTGGATGATTCCTATACGCTCCTGCAGAGCCTCTCGGCCCTGGTGCCGGAAGCTGATGGCGCGCTGGGCACAGTGCGCAGCCTGAAACCTCTTGGCACCGAGACGATCGGGCATTATAAGTCGATCATCGAAGAAACCCAGGACCTTCTTGAAGAGGAGATCGGACAGATCCGCTCCTTATCAGAGGACGAGCAGTTTGACGAAGTGCTGGCCTTTATCCGCGAAGATGCGGAAACGCAGAGCGCTTTTCTCAGTGAGCCAGTGGAGCTGGAGACAAACCGGCTGTATCCGGTAGACAATTATGGCAGCGGCATGTCACCTTTTTACACGACGCTGGCTATCTGGGTCGGCTGTTTGCTGATGATGGCGATGATCAGCACGATCAATGAGAAGGGATTGGAAGCTTATCCAAAGGTGCGCGTGACGCCAATGTATCTGTCGCGCCTCATGCTCTATCAGATCATCTCAGTGTGTCAATGTGTGGTGATCGCGCTCGGGGATCTGTTTATTTTGCGTGTAGAGTGTGTTCATCCGGTGCTTTTTGTGTTATTATGTATATTCATTGGGCAGATCTTTTCGGTCTTCATCTTTTCCCTGGTCTTTACATTCTCAGCAATCGGGAAGGCTTTGGCCATCATCGTGCTGGTATTGCAGATCGCGGCCAGCGGCGGGACTTTCCCGATCGAGATGACACCGGCGTTCTTTCGGCTGATCCACCCGCTCCTGCCGTTTACCTACTGTATCGGTGCCATGCGGGAGATCTGCTTTGGCATTTATGCGCCCGCGTTGATCAGGGATCTGGTGGTGATGGCAGGTTTGCCGATCTTTTCGGTAGTGGTTGTGATCTTTTTTGGCCCAATGCTCAGACGTTTTGTGAATTTCTTTGAGCGCTCCATGAAAAAGAGTGGTCTCATGTAAAGATGATGAGATCGATTTTAGAGAAAGGAAGGAAGCATACATGGCAGTGAAAAAATCCCGTACAGGTAAAAAGAAGAGACCAGAATACGGTCCGCAGGGCACAAAGACCAACGCTGTACTGCAGCCAACGGAAAAAGAGATCCAGCAGTATAAGGCTGGGCGCCGCGCAAACTTTGCGTCCATCGGTCTTCTCCTGATCGCGATGATCCTTTTGGTCCTCGCACCGAATACCCTCGATGGTCAGGCCAGCAATGCCGTACTCGTCATCATCGCCTATTGCTGCACCATCGCAGCTGGCGGCGTGATGATCTACACGACGCGTTTTCTGGTGCCGGATCGCGTGAAGATGACGCGTATCATGGGTGGGGTCATGATCGTCATCGGCGCTGCAGGCATTTTCTTTACAGTGTACAGCCTGATGAATCCGGTTGTTGCCTGAGTGCCTGTCAATTGAAAAAAGCTCGAGCATTTTCTGCTCGGGCTTTTTTCGTTTCAATGATGCTTTTTTGGAAAAGGTGGCCGCGTCAGGATCTGAGTGCGCGGGGTCCATACTTCTGACAGACGAAAATCGGTAGCTTCGCAGGGAAGCATATCACCGATGAGCTGGCAATCGAAACCTGCGGCAAGGATGGTACAGTTATCAGAAAGCTGTGGCAGGAACCGGTCGTAGTAGCCGGCGCCATATCCCAGACGCGTGCCGTAGGGGTCGAAGAGCAGCCCCGGCACGAGACAGAAGTCGATCGCTTCGATGGCAAGTGCTTCCCGGGCCTCAGGCGCGATCTCACGCAGACTGCCGCGGGTGGTGGTGAGCGGTGTGTCTGGTGTATAGCGGCAGGGCTGCATCTGGTGGGCGGCGCCGCAGACAGGCAGCGCGACCACCTTGGCGCTGTCCCAGGCAGAGTGGATGAGGGCGGTGGTGTCCCATTCGCTGCCGAAGCTCAGATAGAGCAGGACGGTCCTGGCACGCTGCCAGCGAGGGTCTGCAGTGAGCGCTTCTGTGAGAACGCGGCCCTCATATGCGCGTTCTGTCGCAGAAAGGGTGCTGCGCAGCATCTTACCGTGGCTGCGCCATTGGTCTTTGGTGATCATGATGATCCCTCCTTGCTTTCAGTATAGCGTCAGGGGAAGAAGGTGGCAAGAAAATGCGCGTGCTGCCGTTCCTCTGGCGAAAAAAATCATAAAATCCCTCTTGCAATTTCTGCACGTTGTGTTATTATAATATCAGTGATTAGCACTCGAACAATTTGAGTGCTAACAGAAGCGAACAACCAAAGCTTAAGGAGGCTATTATCTATGAATATCAAACCATTGGGCGACAAAGTCGTTGTCAAACCAGCAAAGGTAGAAGAGAAGACTGAAAGCGGCATTATCCTGCCGGGTTCCGCACAGGAAAAACCACATCAGGGTACTGTCGTTGCCGTCGGCCCTGGTGCCAGAGATGAAAAAGGCAATCATATCCCGCTCGATGTCAAAGAAGGCGACCGTGTCATTTATGGTAAATTCGGCGGCGTTGATCTGAAATACGAAGACGAAGAATACATCGTTCTTTCTGAAAAAGACATTCTTGTCGTTTTGGACTAATCAATTAGGAGGCAATTCTTATCATGGCAAAAGAAATCCGTTTTGATGCAGAAGCGCGTGCTGCGCTGGAAACTGGCGTCAATGCAGTCGCAGACGCTGTTCGTGTGACCCTTGGGCCTAAAGGCCGTAATGTCGTGCTCTCCCGTCCTTATGGCGCACCAACCATCACCAACGATGGTGTGACCATCGCGCGCGAGATCGATCTTGAAGATCCGTTTGAGAACATGGGCGCACAGCTCCTGAAGGAAGTTTCCATCAAGACCAATGATGTAGCCGGCGACGGGACCACCACCGCGACCGTTCTTGCACAGGCAATGGTTCGCGAAGGTTTGAAGAATATTGCTGCCGGTGCCAATCCAATGATCCTGCGCAAAGGGATGCAGACCGCTTGCGACCGTGCTGTTGAAGAGATCCACAAGATCAGCCAGCCGATCAAGAGCAAGGAAGCCATTGCTCAGGTTGCAGCCATCTCCTCTGCTGATGAAGAGATCGGTAAGCTCATCGCAGATGCGATGGAAGTTGTCGGCAACGATGGCGTCATCACTGTTGAAGATTCCAAGACTTTCGGCACTTCTATGGAAGTCGTTGAAGGGATGCAGTTCGATCGCGGCTACATTTCCCCATACATGGTCACCAATACTGAAAAGATGGTCGCCAGCCTCGACGAACCATACATCCTTGTGACCGATAAAAAGATCAGCAATATCCAGGACATCCTGCCTGTGCTTGAACAGATCGTCAAGACCGGCAAGGCCCTCCTGATCATCGCTGAGGATGTGGAAGGCGAAGCCCTCACCACCATGATCCTTAACCGTCTGCGCGGTACCTTTACCTGTGTTGCTGTTAAAGCACCTGGCTTTGGCGATCGTCGCAAAGAAATGCTCAAGGATATCGCTGCCCTGACTGGTGCGACTGTTGTCACCGATGAACTCGGCTACAAGCTCGAAGACACCACCCTCGACATGCTCGGCAGCGCCCGTCAGGTTACCGTTGACAAGGATAACACCACCATCGTTGATGGCCGTGGCGACAAGGCTGATATCGAAGCCCGCGTCGAACAGATCCGCCGCCTCATCGAAGAGACCACCTCTGACTTTGATCGTGAAAAATATCAGGAACGTCTTGCGAAACTCGCTGGCGGCGTAGCCGTTCTTCAGGTCGGCGCAGCTACCGAGACCGAACTCACTGAAAAGAAACATCGCATCGAAGACGCCCTTTCTGCAACGAAAGCTGCTGTAGAAGAAGGCATTGTTGCTGGTGGCGGCACTGCCCTTCTCAACATCCTGCCAGCCCTTGAAGAGATCGATATGGGCGAAGCAGACGCACAGACTGGTGTTAACATCGTTAAGAAAGCCCTTGAAGCCCCAGTTCGTCAGATCGCAGAGAACGCCGGTGTCGAAGGCAGTGTTGTTTGCCAGCATGTAAAGGCACTGCCAGTCGGCGAAGGTTACAACGCACGTAAGGACGTTTATGAGAATATGATCGACGCTGGTATCCTTGATCCTGCAAAGGTTACGAGAAGCGCTCTCCAGAACGCGGTCTCTATTGCCAGCATGATCCTTACTACCGAAACACTCGTGGCCGATGTATCTAAAGAAGATCCAAACGCTGCAGCAGCTGCTGCCGGCGGCATGGGCATGATGTAATTTTATAGAATTCATAGACTGGGCAATCCCCTAGAGTCTGTGGTATAATAAAATAAGACCGGCAAGCGGAATGACTGAGGTCATTTCCGCTTGTTGTGTGTTCAGTGACTTTTTCATAGGAAAGGGGTATGAGTTTTTATGAGTCAATGTGAAGGCTGCGCTTCCGCCAGCACCTGCGGCGGTTCTTGCCCGAGTGGTCAGGAGCAACAGCTGACAGAAGCCCAGAAACATACCAATATCAAAAATATCATCGTGG
>CAUDRX010000130.1 GCA_958451915.1 uncultured Peptococcaceae bacterium | reverse complement strand
GGTATCGCTTTTCATCAATAACATTGGTACTTTGTTTATTGTTAACGAAGATGGCCTTTTGGAAGGGGTGCTTTCTCGCAAAGACCTTCTGAAACTGGCGATCGGGACGACAGATATGCACAAAGTGCCAGTCAGCGTGATCATGACCAGGATGCCAAATTTGATCATGACAACTCCGGATGAGAGTCTCTGGCATGCTGCTCAAAAATTGATTACTCATGAGATTGATGGGATGCCAGTCGTAAAACAGGTTGGCGAAGATCGATTTGAGGTGCTTGGTCGTTTTACTAAAACGAACGTGGTGCGTGCTTTTGTTGACATTGGATATGGCTACACAGGAGAAGAAGTGTGATGACGCAGAACCAAAGGATTTCCGTTTATATCTTGTCGGATTCTGTGGGTGAGACTGCACAGTATGTTGCACGTGCGGCAGCCAATCAGTTTCCTGGGATTGAAGTTGCATACAAACATATTCCGTTTGTTGAAGATGACACTTATATTTCTGAAGTGCTGAAGCAGATCGACCCTTTGTCCAGTATTCTGGTGTTCACACTGGTGGTTGATTCTCTGCGTCAATATGTGATCGAATTCTGCCGTTCGCATGGTATCCAGTACTTTGATGTTTTGGATACTCCATTCAAAGCTTTTGAAGCTTTGACGGGCATGATGCCTGCGGGGCGTCCGGGTTTGGTCCAGCGAATGGATGAGAGCTATTTCAAAAAGATCGAGGCGATGGAATTTGCTATCAAGTATGATGATGGCAAGGATGTCACGGGTATCAATTCAGCAGATCTTGTTCTGATCGGTGTTTCCAGAACATCAAAAACACCGCTCTCGATGTATATGGCGTATCGAGGCATTAAGGTTGCAAATGTTCCTTTGGTGCCGGAAGTGAAGGTTAATGAGCGTTTGTTTGAGATTCCAAAGCATAAGGTTATTGGTCTGACGATTCAGCCAGACATCTTAGGGGAAATTCGAACAGAACGCGTCAAAGGGTTAGGTGTTGCTAGTCCAACAGACTATACGGATCTTGCGCGGATTCTGGACGAGCTGGATTATGCAGAAAAGATCATGAAACGTGTAGGCTGTCCTATTATTGATGTAACTCATAAAGCTGTAGAAGAAACGGCAAGCGTTATTCTACAAATATACTATGGCAGAGGAGAGAATATCATTGGCTAAAAAATTTGTTTATTTGTTCCATGAAGGCAACAAAGATATGCGCGCCCTTCTCGGCGGTAAAGGTGCAAATCTGGCTGAAATGACCAATATTGGTCTTCCCGTTCCACAGGGCTTTACCATTTCTACGGAAGCCTGCAACGAATTCTTCACTGCTGGGCATAAACTTCCGGAAGGGCTTTTGGATGAAGCCTGGGAAGCTTTACATAAGCTTGAAGAAACGACTGGGAAGAAATTTGGCGATACAGAAAATCCACTGCTCGTTTCCGTTCGCTCTGGTGCTGCCATCTCTATGCCGGGGATGATGGATACCGTCCTTAACCTTGGTTTGAATGATGTGACAGTGAAAGGTTTCGCCAAGCTCACTGGCGACGAACGCTTTGCACTTGATTGCTATCGTCGTTTCATCCAGATGTATGCGAACGTTGTCATGGGCGTTGATTCCTATAAATTTGATAATATTATTGAAAAGATCAAATCTGATCAGGGAGTCAAGGACGATTACGAACTCAACGCAGACAGCTTAAAAACGCTTATTGAACTTTATAAGGGCGTTGTAGCAAAGGAAAAAGGCATCGACTTCCCACAGGATCCAAAAGAACAGTTGGTCATGGCTATTACTGCTGTGTTTGATTCGTGGGGTAATAACCGTGCCATTGTTTATCGTCGTATCAATAAGATCCCTGATGATATAGGGACTGCGGTCAACGTGCAATCGATGGTATTCGGGAATATGGGGCCAACCTCCGGGACTGGTGTTGCGTTTACCCGCAACCCTGCTACAGGCGTTAAAGAGCTTTACGGAGAATATCTGATCAATGCGCAGGGTGAAGATGTTGTTTCTGGTGTGCGTACGCCGCAGCATATTTCACGTCTTGCGGAGGATCTTCCTGAAGCATTCAAGCAGTTTACGGATACCTGTGAACTGTTGGAGAAGCATTACACGGATATGCAGGATATTGAGTTTACCATCGAAAATGGCAAACTTTATATGCTGCAATGTCGTAATGCAAAACGTACGACTGCCGCTGCAGTCAAATGTGCTGTGGATATGTATAAAGAAGGTTTGATCGATCGCAATACTGCTGTGATGCGTGTGGATGCTAATCAGTTGGATCAGTTGCTGCATCCAAGTATCGATCCAAAGGCAGAGGTCAAAGTGATCGCGACCGGTTTGCCAGCCTCTCCTGGTGCTGCTTGTGGGCATATTGTTTTTAATGCCGACGAAGCAGAAGCACGTGGCAATAAAGGAGAAAAAGTCATTCTCGTTCGTAATGAGACGACGCCTGATGACATTCATGGGATCGTCACTGCACAGGGGGTACTTACCAGTCGTGGCGGTATGACCAGCCATGCTGCTGTTGTCGCCCGTGGTATGGGTCGTTGCTGTGTTTGCGGCTGTGATGCGCTGAAACTCGATCTGGATCATGACCATCCAGGTGGGGGGTCTCACTCTCAAGAAGGACGATGTCATCACGATCGACGGTTCAAATGGGAATGTGATGCTGGGGGAAGTACCGGTCATCGCACCAGAGCTCAGTGACGATTTCCAGCAGATCCTTGCATGGAGCGAAGAGCTGGCTCAGGAAGGCGGAATGGAAGTTCATGCAAATGCGGACAATCCACGCGATGCTAAAAAAGCCCGTGAATTTGGAGCAACTGGTATTGGGCTGTGCCGTACGGAGCACATGTTCATGGAAGTGGAACGCCTGCCGATCGTTCAGGAAATGATCCTTGCAGAAGATGAAGAAGCACGCAAGGAACCACTGGCTAAACTGCTCGAATTCCAGCAATCGGACTTTTATGGTATCCTTGATGCGATGCAGGGGCTGCCAACGACCATTCGTCTGCTTGACCCACCATTGCATGAATTCTTGCCTAACATGGAAAAATTGATGCTTGAGATCAATGATCTGAAGCATACTGGTGGGGATCCGGCTGTCATCGAGGAAAAAGAAGTTTTGCTCAAGAAAGTCCGTTCGCTGCATGAGATGAACCCGATGCTCGGTCATCGCGGCTGCCGTTTGGGCGTTTCTTATCCAGATATCTATAGAATGCAAGCGCGTGCGATCCTCCAGGCTACGGCGCAATTGATCAAAGAAGGAAAAGACATCCATGTTGAGATCGAGATCCCGCTGGTTATCGATTCCAAAGAAGTCGAGATCTTACGTGCCGAGATTGATGGTGTTGCACAGGCTGTGATGCAGGAACAGGGGATCGAGATCCCATATAAAGTGGGGGCAATGCTTGAACTCCCACGTGCCTGCCTGACGATTGATGAGATCGCAGCATACTGTGATTTCTTCACCTTTGGTACCAATGATCTGACTCAGACGACGCTTGGGTTCTCTCGTGATGATGCTGAGGGTAAGTTTATGCCGACCTATCTTGAGAAGAAGATTCTCAAAGACAATCCATTTGCTGTCCTCGACCGTAAGGCTGTCGGCTTCCTTGTAAAATATGCAGTTGAACACGGCAGTGCTGTCAAAGATACCCTCACATGGGGCATCTGCGGTGAGCATGGCGGTGAGCCAAGTTCTGTTGAGTTCTGCCATGAAGCAGGTCTGACTTTTGTCAGCTGCTCGCCATACCGTGTGCCGATCGCTCGTGTCGCTGCGGCGCAGGCGCAGATCAAGAATCCTCGCTGAGTCTGTTCAGTTGTAAGTAGAAAAGGGATATTTTACCATTTCTTGTGGTAAAATATCCCTTTTTATATTTTCATAAGCATCAGGATGCGATAAGATGAAAGCAGGAAAAATCTGTGAAGGAGGCAATGGTCCATGATCCGGGAAATGATAGAAGCGCAGGAGCGGATGATGTTTTCGCCACAGGCGGCATTCTCTGATGAGAGTAAAGGCAGACGCATTCCAGAGAGGGAAGATGATGTGCGAACGTGCTACATGCGGGACCGTGATCGGGTGATTCATTCGAAGGCGTTCCGGCGTCTGAAGCATAAAACACAGGTGTATATATCGCCTGGTAATGATCATTATCGTACGCGCCTGACGCATACTCTTGAAGTTAATCAGATCGCAAAGACCATAGGACGTGCGCTGTGCTTGAACTGTGACCTGATCGAAGCGATCGCGCTGGCACATGATGTGGGGCATACACCGTTTGCTCATTGTGGAGAGACGGTGCTCAATTCCTGCATGCCAAATGGCTTTAAGCATAATGTTAACAGCGTGCGGGTGCTTTCTAAGATCGAGCGGCATGGGGATAAGAGGGGGCTGAATCTGTCCTGGGAAGTGTTGGATGGGGTGCTGCACCACAGTGGTTTCAGTCAAAATGAGACGCATGCGGCGACATTGGAAGGTCAGATCATTCGTTACAGTGACAAGATTGCCTATGTGCAGCATGATATTGATGATACCATCCGCGCAAATATCTTTTCAGAGCAAGACTTGCCAGAGGCTTATACGGATGTTCTCGGTCATAACCTGAGTGATCGTATTACTGTGCTGGTCAATGACCTGATCGCACAAGGACAGAAGATCCTTTCGCCGGATTGGAAAGGGGAACGGATCCTCTCTTTCAGCGAGGAGATCGATACTGCGCTTAGGGGTTTGCGCTCTTTCATGTTTGACGAAGTGTATCAGGGCAAAGTATGTTCCCTGGAACGTGAACGAGCCAGCTTTATCGTTGAGTTTCTGTTTGATCATTTTATGAAGCATGTCGAACACATGCCGCCTTTTTACCAGGAGATCGCTGACAAAGAAGGGAAAGAGCGTGCTGTGGCAGATTATATTTCTGGTATGACGGATAATTACTGTGTGGAATTATTCAAGGATCTGACAATCCCACGTTCATTTATTCATGAAAATACTGTACTTTAAAAATGAAAAGTGCTATAATAAAACGACTGTCGATATCGACGTTGTTCGTTGTGCGTTTTGAAAGGAGGCCGGCCCAATGAGTGAATCAAAGGGACGCATTCCCCAGGAGATCCTGGATGAGATCATTGCGCGCACAGATATCGTGGACGTAGTGGGACGATATGTTCCGTTAAAAAAACAAGGGCAGAACTATTTCGGTTTGTGCCCTTTTCATCATGAAAAAACGCGGTCGTTCTCTGTTTCACCGAGTAAGCAGATCTTTTATTGCTTTGGTTGTCATGCAGGTGGAAATGTTTTTCGCTTTCTTATGGATATCGAGCATTTAAGTTTTCCGGAAGCGGCTCGCAAATTAGCAGCTGAAGCCGGGGTGAAGATCCCGGAAAGGCCGCAGAGTGAAAGTGACCGGCGAGCTAATGAAAAACGTGCCCGGCTTCTCAGGTGGAATGAATACGCGACCTATTATTATCAAGCTGTTCTGCATGCACCTCAGGGACGGATCTATAATGACTATCTGATGAAACGTCAGATCAGCGATGAGACGAAAGAAAAGTTCAAACTAGGCGGCTGCCTGGAGGGCTGGGATGGCCTGTACAGCTATCTCAAAAAAAAACAAGCACCGGATGAAGATCTGATCGAGATCGGGTTGGTCAGTCCACGAAAGAATTCCAAGGGATGCTATGACCGATTCCGTGATCGTTTGATGTTCCCTATTAAGGACGGCAATGGACGTGTGATCGCTTTTGGTGGACGTATCATTGATGCTGAAAAGGCACCTCAGAAATATATCAATTCTCCAGACAGCCCGATCTTCCATAAGGGCAAAATGGTATATGGGCTGGATGTCGCGAAGCAGGCCATTCGCGCGGCGGATCAGGTGATCATCGTCGAAGGTTATATGGATGTCATCGCTTGCCATCAGGCGGGGATAGAGAATGTAGTCGCGCCTCTTGGAACAGCCCTGACAGATGATCAGGTCAAACTTTTGATGCGTTATTCGTATAACTTTGTGACTGCTTTTGATGGAGATAATGCTGGAATTCGTGCTACGCTAAAGAGCATCGATCTGATCGAGCAGGCGGGGGGGAAAGCGCGTGTGCTTGCGATCCCTGAACAAAAAGACCCGGATGAGTATATCAAAGCCTATGGTGTCGATGCGTTCAGAAAACTTTTGGAGCATGCGAGCAATGGTTTTGCTTTTCGTCTGGCGCAGTTTCAAAAACAATTTCCTGGGGATTCAATGGAAGATAAGCTCAGTATATTGAACGAAGCGGTGCCCTATCTCGCAAAAATGCGGCATCCCGCAGAGTGCGATATGGCAGTCCGCTATACCGCCGATGCCCTGTTCTTGAGCGAACAGTCTGTCAAGAGCGAGCTGAATTCGTTCAGGCGATATGGACAACACCGGATGAGATCACAGACGGAGGCAGAAGTGGCCGAAGCGCCAGTTGCCCAAAAGCCTTTGCTGTTTCCTAAAAACGAAGTCCGCATCCTCTCTGTGCTCGCTGCAATGCCTGCTTGTATTGAAGAAGTGGAATCAAGTGGCGGACGCACCCTTTTTGTGAGCAAGCTTGTCGAAGTGTATGATGACTTTTTCTCTCAATATCAGCAGGATAAGCGGATCGAAGCTTCCAGGCTGGATGTGACACTGAGCAGTTTGTTTGCCCAAGCAACGATGCAGCAAGGGGACATGGCATTACTAGCCGAT
>CAUDRX010000129.1 GCA_958451915.1 uncultured Peptococcaceae bacterium | reverse complement strand
GCACGCACGCACGCACGCACGCATAGCATCAGTCTGTCCATTGTTGCAACGGCTGTATATCATCTGTCGTTTCAGGACGCACCACGTCCGCAGTCTTTCTGCGGGCGTGGTGCGTCTTTTTTTGTTTCATTAGAGCATCAGTATTAAAAGAAGGAGTGACAAGATGAAAAGAAAACTGTTTCTCATGGTCTTCGCCGCCGTGATGGCGCTGTCGCTGTTCAGCACAGCGGCCTTTGCAGCGGATGGGGATCTCACGGTGCAAGGTGGGACGGCCGACACCGACTACACCTACAGCGACGGCACGCTGCGGGTCTTGACAGACACGTCCCTGACGGTCTCCGGGACCACCACGGACAAGATCGTCATCGCTGAAAATGTGAAGGCCAAGCTGACGATCTCTGACCTCAGCATTGACGTCACCGCAGGCAACGCCATCGATCTCGAGAACGGTGCCAGCTTGGACCTCACCCTGGCTGGTGAGAACACGCTGAAAGCGGGCTATGGCAAAGCCGGGATCCACGTGCCAAAGGGCACCACGCTGACCATTGACGGCAGCGGCAGCCTGGATGTGGAAGGCGGCCGTGGTCAGTCCGGCGACGGCAATTCTGTCGGCGGTGCTGGCATTGGGGCCGATGCCGGGCCAGATGATGCCGAAGAAGGGGTGAAAGACGAAGGCCTGGGCGTCATCACCATCAATAGTGGCACGATCACCGCAAAGGCGACCAGAGATGGCAGCGCCGGGATCGGTGCTGGCGGCTGGAGCGGTGATACGGAAAATTCGTCGATCACCATCACAGGCGGCCGTGTGACTGCCTCTGCAGCAGCCGGAGATGAAGGCGGCATCAATGCAGCAACGATCATCATCAGTGGCGGCTTCGTGGATATCCAGGACAGCCCAACGGATGGCAGCGTTTTAGGCAATGCAGAAATGACAGACTGCTGCGTCTTCATCGAAGGGGATGGCCAGGTCTACGGCAACGCCGGGGTCACCGGCCCGATCACCGTTGCAGATGGCGAAAGCCTCACGCTCAACGTGGGCGCTTCTCTGACCTTTGTTGGGGATGATGACAAGCTGACCGTTGAAAACGGCGCCACACTCACGATCCTCAGCCAGTTCCCGGAAAAAATGGAAGTCGGGAAGGATGTCAAGATCTATGTCAGTGCCAGTGTGACCATCCCAGAGGAATACAAGGACCAGTGCACCGTCTTCCAGGAAAGCTGGCTGAACCATGCAGATACGGATTGGTATGTCAAAGAGCAGACGGAATTCACCTTGAACACTGCTGAAGAGCTGGCCGGTTTGGCGAAGCTGGCAAGAGAGGACAAGATACCCGCAGGCATCACCATCCGCCTTGGCGATGACATCGACCTCTCCGGCAAGAACTGGGTTCCGTTCGCTTTCGCTGGTACCTTTGAAGGCCAGGGCCATAAGATCACTGGGCTGACGATCGATGAAGACCGTATGCTTGAAAATAACTGGGAAATTTATAATGGAGATGCTGGTTTATTCGCAGATCTGGAAGATGCTATTGTTAAAGATCTGACGATCAGCGGCACCATCGACACCTCATTCTGTGAAGAGATCGGTGGTCTCTCTGCCAATGCGGACTATAGTGAGATCAGCAATGTGCACAGTCTGGTGACCATCACTGCCAGTGATGATTGTAAATATATTGGGGGCTTGATCGGGGATGCCGATGATGTCAGCATCCGCGATTGTTCCTATCAGGGCGAGATCTCCTGTGTCGATCCTTCCGCCTCTTTTGATCTGGGTGGGCTGATCGGTGAACTGGATGATGACAGTCTCGTGTTGAACTGCTCTTCGGGCGGCAAGATCGACTACGCTGTCGAAATGGAGGTCTATAACGCCAATATCGGCGGTCTGGTCGGTGAGATCGATGATACCGGCCGTCTCTACAACTCTTTCAGCACCATGAACATATCATATGCGTATGAGAACAAAGATGACGAGTCTCGCGTTTTCATCGCTGGTCTCGTAGGTGACTGCGATGACGAAGACGTGCGGCTGAACACCTGCTGGTTTGGCGGCACCCTGCCAGATGAGGGTTTTGCATATGGCATCATGGGTGACCTGCATGAAGATGACCCGGACATCGTCACGAACTGCTGGTCCGACCAGATTGTTGGTGGAGCGGATGGCTACCACGGGAATAAGATCACTACCATGGAACAGCTTGTAAAAGACCTGAACCAGGGGGCCGCAGCGCTCCGGAGCGATGGAAACAATGGTGTGAGACCTTGGCTGCTTGATGAGAGCGGGGCGATCGGTTTCGGAGAGCTGGAAACGATCCTCCGGGAACCAACGGCCCTGAACCCGGTCTTTGAAGTGTCAAACCCGGATCAAGTCGAGACCTACATCTGGAAGGAACGCACGGAGCAAGAACCAGACATTTCGTCAGATCCAGAGGATTCGTGGAAACAGACGAGCATCGACGGTGAGACCGTCTGGCAGTCTACAAATCATGAGCACGATAACTCATCTGAATTGAACGTTTCCTATGATCTTTCGGCTGGTGACATGCTCACATTTTCCTGGAAGGTTGAATGTGAAGATCATTACGATGATTTGTCCTATTCGTTTAAAGACCCGGCTGGTCAAAGCGTGGCCAGAGGTCATATCAGTGGAGAAACTGACTGGAAGACCGTCACGCTCACTGCGCCGGGATCCGGCAAGTATACGCTGAGCTTCACTTATTACAAAGATTATACTGATGATTATGAGACAGCTGACTGTGGTTATGTGAAACTGCAAGATACCTATATCGGCTGGGGAGAAACATCACTTTCCGACACCTACTATCTGACCGCTGACCAGGCGGCCGAGAATGAAGGCAAACAGCTGCGCTGCATCGCCGTCTACAAAGACGGTCAGCGCCTGACGAGCGCCGCCTTCGAAGCCGCACCGCTGCACACCGTCACCTTTGACAGCAACGGCGGCAGCGATCTTTCGCCAGCCTATGTCGGGAACGGCGGCCATGTGCTGGAACCAGCGGCGCCAACTCGTGCTGGTTACACCTTCACCGGCTGGTACAGCGATGCCGATCTGACGACAGCCTGGGATTTCGATGCCGACACCGTCTCTGGTGACATGACCCTTTACGCCGGCTGGCGTGTCAACAGCACCCCATCGCTATCTCATCCAACGCCGGGCATCACCGTTGAAGACCCGGCCCATGGCACAGTGACAGTCGATCCGCAGAAGCCTGGCTATGGTGATGAAGTCACCATCACCCCACAGCCTGATGAAGGCTATGTCGTCGACAAGGTGACCGTCACCGACCGCAACGGCGACGCCGTTGAAGTCACCGCAGGCGAGGACGGCACCTACCACTTCACCCAGCCTTGGGGCAAGGTCACCATCGAAGTCACCTTCACCGAAGAAGCAGAGACGCCAACGATCGACGTCAGCGAGATCTTCATTGACATCGCTCCAGACGCCTGGTACACCGACGCTGTGCAATACGCCTATGACAACGGCCTCATGACCGGCACCGCCGAAGACACCTTCACACCGAACGCCACGACCACCCGCGGCATGATCGTCGCCATCCTGCACCGCCTGGAAGGCGAACCAGCCGCCCAGGATGCAGGCTTCAGTGACGTCGCAGATGGCAGCTGGTACGCCAGCGCCGTCGCCTGGGCCAAGGAGACCGGCATCGTCAACGGCTACAGCGACAGCACCTTCGGGCCAAACGACGCCATCACCCGCGAACAGATGGCCGCCATCCTCATGAACTACGCCGAATACAAAGGCCAGGACGTCACAGCCAGCGCCGACCTCTCCGGCTATGCTGACGCCGATACCGTCAGCGGTTGGGCAACTGACGCCGTTCAGTGGGCAGTCGAAGAAGGCCTCATCAACGGCATGAGCGACGATGAACTCGCGCCACAGGGCAATGCTACCCGCGCGCAAGTAGCCGCCATCTTCCAGCGCTTCCTCGCTGAGTAACGCACGTGGCAGTATGATAAGGACATAAACAGACCAGCCCCGATCTGAGCGATCAGATCAGGGCTGGTCTTTTTTTATGGCTGGCTGCCTGCGGAGAGACAGGCGAGGAGATGGAAGCCGTCTGCGTTGACGTGGGCTTCGAGGCTGCCGTCATAGCGGGCGCAGATGCTGCGCATGCTGGCGAGGCCGTGGCCGTGGGCCTGCTTGTCGGATTTGATGGTCGAAAGATCCGGGCGCACGTCGCCGCGGGTGGGGTTGTCGACGGCGAGCATGAGCATGCCTTTGTCGAAGCGGCAGCGGCAGCGCACGCTGGCGTTCGGGATGCCGGCGGCGCCTTCGCGGGCGTTGTCGAGGGCGTTGCCGAGGAGGGCGACGAGGTCGGTGTCGGCGAAGGGCAGGGTGGCTGGCAGCTGGATCTGGAAATCGCTGGCGATGCCGGCCTGGGCGAGGGCGTCGGCTTTGGCGGCGAGGACGACGTTGGCGGTCTCATTGTCGCAGTAGCGGCGGGGACGGCTCAGAGCATGGCTTTCTCCGAGGGCTTCGAGATAGGCGCGCGCTTCGGCGGTCTTGCCGAGGGCGAGCAGCCCGCTGGCGGTGGTGATATGGTTACGCAGATCGTGGCGCAGTTCGCGCAGGCTGGCGTCCTGCTGCTGCAAGCCTTCGTAATAGATCTCGCGTTGTGCCGCCAGTGCCTGTTCCTGCTCCATTGTCGTCTGCCGGGCCAGCACAATGATGGCGCCGAGCAGCACGATTGAGGTCAGGAGAACGAAGGGCAGTATGCCCAGCCCGATGCGCATCGAAACATTGAGCACATCCGCCGATTCGTAGCGGGGGTAGGTGAGGAGCACCGTTGAAGCCAGCGCTGCCAGCGGCATCAGCGAGAGCGCCAGCACCAGTCCCCAGAGCCGGTGTGAGAGCACCGGCGGTTCTTTGGGCAGGAAGCGGCGGAAACTGAGATAGATGGCGAGAAAGACCAGACAGCGCCCGAAGCGGGCGATGAGGTCGCTGAACATGCTCATGAGCTGCTCACTGAGGTAGGTGTCAAAGAGCGCTGCAGTCGCCATGATCATGCAGAAAAAGATAAAGCACACGGCCAGCCGGCCGATGCGATCGCCGTGTGTTGTCAACAGGAAGAACACAGTGAAGATCGGAAAAGTATAGAGCAGGTTCGGATCACCGATCCAGATCACCATCACAGAACTGCCGCCCAGCGTGGCGCCAAGGATGATGGCGCTCCGGCGCGAGCGCACGGTGACGAAGCGGCGGCAGAGCAGATAGAGCAGCCAGCCGCAGAGCACAGCGACCGTGATGCCGATGATGCTGTAAAAGAATGTCTCAAGCGTGCCCCAGGGCAGCCAGCGCTCGGCAAAGCTGAGCGGCGGCTGGGCGGTGAGGGCGCTGTTGTCGAAATAGATCGTTGTCGCAAGCATCGTCATCCCTCCAGCGCCGCCCGGGCCACAGCGAGCAGCGCTTCCTGGCGGCAGGCACGGCTCACTGGCAGGCGGGCGCCGTCTGTGAGCACGACCTCGCCCGATTCGATGCGGGCAATGGCGCGGATGTTCACGAGGTAACGCTGGTGCACGCGCACAAAGGATGCACCGACCTCTTCGGCAACGGTGTCGAGCTTGCCATAGAAGCTTACCGTGCGTTCAGTGGTAACGCAGTGGACCTTGCGCCGCTCTGAGGCGAAGTAGAGGATGGTCTGATAAGGCAGGCGATAGGTCACTTCGCCGCTCTTGGCGATGTAGGCGCGGTCCAGGTCGCGCAGCAGTGTTTCCTGGGCGCGGCGCAGGACGTCGGTGAGCTGGGCCTCCGTGGGCGGCTTGAGGAGATAGCCGAGGGCGCCGCTGCCGTAGCCTTCGAAGACGTAGTCGGCGTAGCTCGTGCAGAAGACGAGCTGAAGGCCGCTGTCGAGGGCGCGCAGCTGCTTCGCCGTTTCGATGCCGGAGAGGGCTTTCATCTCCATATCGAGAAAGACGAGGTCGAGCTCACCGGTGTGCTTTCGATACCAGTCGAGGAGTCCCTCACCGGATGAGAACTGGAAGAACTGCGCGGTCCAGCCGTTGATCTCCAACACCCGTTCCAGTGCATCCGCCAGCAAAATGCGTGCGTCTGCGATGTCGTCGCAGAGTCCGATGCGCAGCATGGTCACCGCCTCCTTGTGAAAAAGTCTGTCCTCATTTTACCACAGCGCCATCACCGGCGAAAACCAAATTTGACACCAGAGGCGCCAAATTTGACATCATGCATGCCGGCGCTGCCAAAAATGACAGCTGCGCAATCGGATTTGACAGCGCCGGCGGCAGCCTCCGCAAAAAGATGGTAAGCTTGGATCATAGAAATCGAACCCGATCCATCACAAAAAGGAGGCAACGACCATGTTAACTGTGAAAGATCTGCATAAATCCTATCAGGTCGGCACAACGACCTACGAAGTATTGAAAGGCATTTCCCTCTCCGTCGATCAGGGCGAATTTGTTGCCATCATGGGGCCGTCCGGCTCTGGCAAAACGACGCTGCTCAACTGCATTTCCTGCTATATCCCGTCGGATTCCGGCAGCATTCTGCTCGGCGATACAGAGCTGGCGAAGCTCGACGAAGACGCCCTCGCCGAGGTGCGCAACAAGGAGCTGGGCTTCGTTTTCCAGGATTTTCTGTTGCTCGACGGGCTCAATGTGCGCGAGAATATCCTTCTGCCGTCGATCATCGGCGGTACCGTGAATGAACAGGTGGAAGCGAGGGCTGATCAGCTCTGCGAGGTGATTG
>CAUDRX010000128.1 GCA_958451915.1 uncultured Peptococcaceae bacterium | reverse complement strand
GATCATCCTTTCGTTTACGCTGTCTTTATTGTAAGCTGTGCGGCAGATCCACAGAAGTTTTCATTTGTTACGCAGTATGAACGATCAGGTTCATACCTCTGCCACAGCGCGACGTCCCATGGCATCAAAACTCTGCCAGAACACATCCTTCTTCACAAAGCGCCAGCCTGCGAGAGGATCAGCAATGCGATAAAACCCCTTCTCTTCACCAGTCAGCACCACACAATGAAGGTTCATATAAGGCACATACTCGCTGCCATCAGGAAGCGTCCAGGCATAGGCATCATCGCGCTGCGGCGGTTGATAATCCAGGGTCACCCAGACAATGAGTGGCTGTGCATTTTTCGCATACGCATCGAGTGTTATCTGATCCATCCCGCTGAGCTGCTGCATGCGTCGTGCACTTCCATTGTCTTCGAGCCAGGCATCCCCGGCCGCAATGACCGGCTGCTCAAAACAGTACCACCCGCCCTCAGCATCTGTAGCATCGCCAATGTACGCCACTTCCGGAGAACCGCTCTGACGATCTCCGTCAACATCCACCAGCGACTGCTTCGGAAGATACGCTTCATACAGTGTTTCCTTATCGATCGGATAGCCCGCCGCCTGGAGTGCCATTGCCAGGCTTGTCACCTCACAGCCATTGGGCAGTGCCGGAAGCTGGCGCTCAGGCTGCACAGCCTGCAACTGATCAGCAGCGGCCCCGTAAGCGGATGTCAAACAACCATACGGCTGTATCATGTGCAGATCCAACGCTGTCACCAGGAGAATCACAAATACGATCAGACGTGCACGCAGCCTCGAGTCAGGTCTCATTGCCATCACCCCTTTCTCTTTATTGCCGCAGGGCCAGCAAACTCACACCTGCTGCCCTTGTCTCATTTCTGTGCTGTCCATGTATAGCGCAGCCATAATGCGCCGCCTTCAAGTTTTTGCACTTCGGAGAGTGAAAAATCTCCCCTCTCCTTATTGCTCTCGCCTTCAACGATCGAAAGGCCGTGCGCCTGACCATCTATCACCGGCGCCACAACAAGGCTCAGTTCATCGATCATGCCAGCCTTGAGAAAATGCCAGTTCGTTACGCCGCCGCCTGCGAGCATGAGCCGCATGACACCAAGTTTTTCCTTAAGTTTCTGCAAGAGCAGCACTACATCGATCGTCTCTTTCCCGCAAAAAAGATAACTCACCCCAAGCTGACGCAGATAGTGCAGATACGAAGCGGATGCCTGTTCGGTCAGGATCTCCACTACGACAGCCGGCGCACGCCCTTTCTTTTCGATGATGGAAGACTGATAAGCCAGCTTGCCCTCTGGGTCCATCGCGATGATCAGTTGCCCGGCCTCTTTCACGCCCTCAGAGATAAAATCCTCGTATGGGGTATTACAAAGCGCTGCCTCCTCATTCACCATCGCTGTACCCTCGGCATAGCCGCCAAGCATCGTCGTTGTGCCATAAAGCGTGGCTTTGCAGTCAAAGAAGCCGCGCAGCTCACTGTAAGCCTTCAGAGCCGGCGCTGCCTGTGGCGTGTCCATAAATGAGCCACTGATCTTGCCGTCTATAGACACGCACATGTGGCAGATCACATAAGGTCTGTCCATTACATCGCCCCCATCGCACCATCAACCGGAAAAACGCCGCCGCTGATATAGCTGGCTTCATCACTTACCAGAAATGCCGCCATGTTGGCCACTTCTTCAGGTGCACCGAAGTGCCCAACCGGGATGCTCGCTGCGATGCCTTCCTCATGCTTCTTCGCATCTTCCGGTGAAAGATCCGTTTCATTCCAGATATTCGTCCGGATGGCACCTGGTGCAATAGCATTGACGCGCACACCGTCTTTAGCCAGTTCCAGTGCCCAGGTACGTGTAAAGTTTTCAACAGCTGCTTTAGCACCAACATACATCGACAGGTTTGGCGCACAATGGCTGGCACCGACGCTTGAGAGATTGATGATGCTCCCTTTGCTCTCTAAGATCATTGGCAGTGCATGGATCGTCATTTCCACAAGTGCGCGTACATCCAGACTAAACGCCTTATCATAATCTTCGATCGTGATCTCTGTGATCGGCTGCACCGGGCACCAACCAGCATTATTGACGAGAATGTCCAGCCTGCCAAATTTTTCTTTCACTGCTGCCATAACCTTTTCTATGGTCTCTGTTTTGGTCATGTCACCGACCACGTAAGAGATCTTTTCATCCAAAGATGCCGTCTCTTTCAAAGACGATTCCGTTCTGCCAACGATCATCACATGAGCACCGTCTTTTGCCAGACGGACGGCAATGGCGCGGCCAATCCCTGAACCTCCGCCAGTCACGATCGCTGTTTTATTAAATAATCCTCCAGACATGATGCATTCCTCCTGTTCAATCTAATCTGAATGTCTGATCTCTGCTATATCTATCGTGTCATATGCTGCATTCAATTCCTGAAATTTCCTTCGTTATATACCACATGTCCGGTTTCATGAGCGAGCCCTTCTTTTATAAAAAAGACACGATCCGAAAAATGTAAGGCGTTGAAAGATCATGGCTGTTACATGTTGTTTGTGTTCGGATCGTGCTATTATATGGGATCTGTAGGTAAAAGGTGGTCACAGCATCACATCAACGCCTTACAAGCAGTGTAAAGGGACGGTCATTTTTGACCATCAACATCCGGCACCATTTCCACGTATGCTTTGAGCATTTCCGGGGTGCTGGTATAGTAGCGTTTCTGCTGGTCAAGGGCAGCGATCTGTGCCATTTCATCGTCCGTCAGTGCGAAATCGAAGAGGTCGAAGTTGTCCTTGATGTGGTCCGGATTCTTCGAACCAGGGATGACGATGTTGCCGCTCTGGATGTGCCAACGCAGGATGATCTGGGCGTTCGACTTGCCATATTTCTTGCCGAGTGCACTGAAGAGCGGCTCTTCCAACAGCGCTTTGTCGCCATGGCCGAGTGGATACCAGGCCTGGATGACGATGCCTTCGTTGTCGAGGAAGGTCTTCAGCTGCTTTTCCTGATAATATGGGTGCACCTCTGTTTGCAGCACGGTTGGTCGGACCGAGCAGATAGCGAGGATCTCTCTGATCTGCGCGTCGTTGAAGTTAGAGAGACCGATGGCCTTGACCTTTCCCTGCAGATACGCGCGCTCCATCTGCTGATAGCCGGCGATATAGTTCCCGGCTGGCTGATGGATCAACAGCAGATCGATGTAATCCGTGTCCAGACGCGCGAGGGTCTTGTCCACCGCGTCGTCGTCCTCGTAAAAGCTTGGCCAGAGTTTCGTCTCGAGGAAGATGTCCTCGCGCGCCACGCCGGAGCGCTTCATGGCGCGGCCGACGGCCTTTTCATTCACATACGCGTTCGCCGTATCGATCAGGCGATAGCCGCATTCCAGGGCAGAGAGCACCGAGGCCTCTGCTTCATCCGGGCTGAGCAGGAAGGTCCCGATCCCAGCCATTGGCATCTTGACACCGTTGTTCAAAGTAGCGTATTCCATTGTTCATTCGTCCTTTCTAAGATATGATCAATCGTTTGTTCAGATTCTTTCTTTGACTGCCACGCCGCCGTAGACCGCCGACATCTCCATGCCGGAAAGGGCTTCGTCGATCGCCAGCACTTCATCGGCTGTGAGCGACACCTCCGCCGCACCGGCATTTTCGCGGATGCGGTCCACGTGGCGGCTGCCCGGGATCGGCACGATCCACGGCTTCTTGCAGAGCATCCAGGCCATGGAGATCTGCGCCGGTGTGGCCTGTTTGCGTGCCGAAAGATCATCGAGCAGCGCGAAGAGCGCGCGGTTCTCATCCATCGCTTCGTCGGTGAACTGCGGCATCGCTGCCCTGTAGTCATACGTGGCATCGAAGTGTTCGCCCTTGCCATATCTGCCGGTGAGCAGACCGTTGGCCATCGGCGAGAAGGCGACGAGACCGACGCCCAGCTCTTCGAGCACTGGGAAGAGCGCTTCGTAATGACGCGCCATCATCGAGTAACGGTTCTCGACCGCCGTCACCGGACAGACCGCGTGGGCGCGGCGCAGATAGTCTTCGTTCGCTTCCGAGATGCCCCAGTGCAGGATCTTGCCTTCATTGATCAGCGCGGCCATCACTTCGGCGACTTCTTCCGGCGCCACCTTGGGATCGATGCGGTGCTGAAAATAGAGATCGATGTGGTCGGTCTGCAGGCGTTCGAGGGAGCCCTCCACCGAACGGTGGATCGTCTCCGGCCGCGCATCCGGGATCAGCGGATGCGGGCCCTGGCTGTTCGAAAGATCGAACCGGATGCCAAACTTCGATGCGATCTGCACACGCCCTCGCACATCTTTCAGCGCTTCGCCGACGAGGCGTTCGTTGACGTGCGGGTCGTCCTCACTGCCGTAGATCTCCGCAGTGTCAAAAAATGTGTAGCCCGCGTCAAAAGCGGCGCGGATGGTCTTCACCGCTTCAGCGTCGTCCACCGCTCTGCCGTAGGCGTGGGACAATCCCATGCAGCCATAGCCCACCGCTGAAACGGTGAGATCTTTTCCTAACGTTCGTGTTTGCATATTGTCATACTCCTTTTCTTTATAACCCTATTCTAACGCGTCGTGCACCACCGCAGAAGTCTCCGTTGGTTATGCAGTTGTTACCGAAGAGTTAGGAGTCGACGCGCAGGTGCCGGAACGTCATCCAATACATGCTCTTTCAAACGCTCCTCCATGCGCGCCTGAAACGCAGCAAGACCCTTCCTGGCAAGAGGGGAGTGCACAGGAAAGGTCGCGCTGTATATATGAAACTGAGGAACACGTTCCTCAGTTTTTGATCTTTACGGAAAGGCTCCTCCGTATCATAGCAAAAAATGTTTGGTGTCGAGCCCGTGCAGGAAATGGATCGACGTTGGTCATAGGACGTTCCGTCTCATCCTACGTTGTTCTCATGCAGCAAAGCTGGCGAGCCAATCCTGCACGTCACTGGCACTGGCACTGCTGGAGAAGCGCATGCCCTCCTGCCAGTCGCCGCTGCCGGCGAGGTCAGCGAGCAGTTCGCCGCTCTGGCCCATGCCGGAACTTGAAGAGGTGGCAAACGGGATCACCGTCTTGCCGGTGAAATCATTGGCGCGGACGAAGCCATCCACTGGCCAGGCAGCGATGCCCCACCAGATCGGATAGCCGAGATAGACGGTGTCATAGTCGTCCCAATCCGGAACGGTCTCTTCCACGAGATCGATGTCACGCAGGCTTTCGTCTTCATGCTCCGCGTTCACACGGCTTTCGGGATCGGTCCAATCCAGATCGGCGTCGGTATAAGGCACGCTTGGCGTGAGTTCAAAATGATCGGCGCCTGTCTCTTCAGCGATCATCTGGGCAACACGTTCGGTATTGCCGGTGGCAGAGAAATAGACCACCAGTGAACGGCTGTCATCTGGCGTCGGTCCTTCCTCGACCGGCGGCAACGCTGCCTGCATATTGAAGAGCACCGCCGCAGCTTCGGCGCGGGTCATCCCTGCCTGTGGTGCGAAACAATTGCCATCGCGGCCAGTCATGATGCCATTCTCATTGGCCCAGGCCACAGCCTGAACGGCGTAATTGGAGATCTGTGCCTGATCGGCATAGGAAGTGGTTGTCGCCACGCTTGGTTGGCCAGCGGCGTTCCAGAGCATACTTGCCGTCTGCTCACGGGTGACGGTGTTGTCAGGGCCAAACAGCCCATCGCCGATGCCATTCACGACACCATTCTCAGCCGCCCAGGCGACAGGCGCAGCAAACCAGTCGTCAGCATCCGTATCCGTAAATGGATCTTCGATCGTCACCGCCGGGCTGCCATTGACACGATAGAGCGTCGTGGCGAGCATGGCGCGCGTCATCGTCAGATCTGGTGAAAATACCTGGTCCGCAGTGCCGACCATCAGCGCATTGTCCGTCACATAGGCGACAGCGTCTGCGTACCAGCTGTCAGCGGCGACGTCGCTGTAGCCTGTATCATCGACGGCTGCATAGGCGCTGTTCCCGAAAGAAAAGAGCAGCACCAGCACCATCATCGCACTAAGAAATCTTTTCATTGTTGTTCAGCATCCTTTCTGCAGCATTTACGCCGTCAGCGTCTGCACCCATTCCTGGACTTCGTCGCTGTCCGCGCCGCTGGAGAAACGCATGCCTTCCTGCCAATCGCCAGTACCAGCGAGGTCAGCGAGCAGCTCGCCGCTCTGGCCCATGCCGGAGCTTGCGGCGGTGGCAAATGGGATCACGGTCTTGCCGGTGAAATCATTGGCTTCGACGAAACCATCCACTGGCCAGGCAGCGATGCCCCACCAGATCGGATAGCCGATGAAGACGGTGTCATAGTCGTCCCAGTTCTCTACCGTCGTACTCACGAGCGGCACATCGCGCAGGGATTCGTCTTCGTGCTCGCGGCTGACGCGGCTCGACTCATCGTTCCAGTTCAGATCTTCGTCGGTGTAAGGCTCGGTCGGTTCCACGGCGAACAGGTCGCCGCCGGTGGCGTCGGCGATGTCGCCGGCGACGCGCTCGGTGTTGCCGGTGGCGGAATAGTAGACAACGAGCACATTGCCGAGGTCCGCGGATGTCTCTTCGGTGGTCGCGCTGGTCTCTTCACTGGACGAAGCGGCAGCGCTGCTCTCGGCAGATGTGTTCTGGTCGGTGTCAGCGCTGTCGCCAGCGCCACTGGAGCAGGCGGCAAGGCCGAGGGTCATGAGGGCTGTAAGAAAAATAGCGGTCAATCTTTTCATCAGGGTCCATCCTTTCATAGGTTGCATGCTCACAAGATCTCATACACATCATCGTGGGTCAGTTTTTTGTAGCTTCCAGCTGAGAGGCCGCAGCTGTCTGCGATCTGGCGCAGGGTGCTGTCATCGAGAGCGAGG
>CAUDRX010000127.1 GCA_958451915.1 uncultured Peptococcaceae bacterium | reverse complement strand
TGGCGGCTACACTATGAGCCTGCCGGTCGAAGACCGCAATTATATGACGCGCAGCCATCTCCTGGATGAAGTGACGATGATGCTCGGCGGCCGTGTCGCCGAAGAGATCGTCCTCGGTGAGATCTCTACCGGTGCGTCCAATGACATCGAGCGCGCCACCAAGACCATCCGTCAGATGGTCACCCGCTGGGGCATGAGCGAGGAGCTCGGCACCATCACATTCGGCGAGGATCAGGAACAGGTCTTCTTAGGCCGCGACCTTGGGCACAATCGCAATTACTCTGAGGCCATCGCTTTCTCCATCGATAAGGAAGTGAAGCGCATCATGGACGAATGCCACGAGCGTGCCCATGCCATCCTGACCGAGCACCGTGACAAGCTCGACGCTGTGGCAAATGCCCTCAAGGAACGCGAAGTCCTCAATGCTTTCCAGTTCCAGGGTGTCATGGACGGCAAGCCACTCGAACAGATCGATCAGGAAGAGGCCGAATATCTTGCTAAACTCAATGAAGAGAAGCAGCGCAAGATCGCTGAGGCTGCCAGAAAGGCAAAGGAAAACCCAGCACCCGCCCCAGCACCGGCGCCTGTCGATGAGACGCCGCAGGCGCCAGGTGGTGAACCATTCTCCTTTGAGCAGTGGGTGCGCGGCGAACAGCCAGCCCAGGATACAGCAAAGCAGAGTGATAAGCCGGCTGCGCCAGAGCAGCCAGCGAAGGCACCAACCCCTTGGTGGGACAAGCCGGAGCATCAGCAGCCAAAGCGCAGCGATGACACTTCTCTCGGACTGCCCTCGCAGGAATCCGATGATGAGGACGAAACGCGCAAGTAATCTCTCATAAACGAACGACGGCCCGCCGTCAGTGAACGATCACTGAACGGCGGGCCGTTTTTGTATGTGTTTTATTGTTGCCTGCGGCGTTTGGTGATGCCGCGGGAGAAGGTGTATGCGCTGAAGAAAAAGAGCAGGTAAGCACTTTCAATCGGCGGCATGAAGATGCTGTTCGTGCCATAGACACGGTTGCCGTCGTGGTAGACCGGCAGACGCAGCGAAAACGTCAGGAAGACTGCCAGCCCTGCAGCAGCAAGATAGATGAGCGCTGCAAGGCAGGTGGCATTGTGCTGCCCGCCGACGCGGAGCACCGCGGCGATCACGCCGCAGACAAGATATGGCGCGAGCGAGAGGAAAAGATGGAGCCAGAAGCCTGCGCGCGAAAACTGGACACTTGTGTCGAGCATGACCCCAAGCTTAAGATAACCGAAGCCTGTGAACGCGCACCAGAGGAGCACGCTCATGGCCAAAGCGGTGAGGACCGATCGTTTCATAGGGATACCTCCTTTTCGGGGAGCGAATGACGCATATAGTTGCCGAAAAAATGGATCATAGATCATATTGTATTCTCTTTTTATTATATAAAACAGCGGTATCGCCTGCAAGCAGGAAGGATCTTGAAGCCCAGGCAAGAAAGAATCTTTATAAATAAGCGCTGGTGCTATATAATAAAGAAAGTGATCCAATGTTCATCTAGAGAAAGAAGGTACGAACGTGTATAAAATTGTTGATTATAAACACCTCGGCGGCCAGACCCACGAACTTGTCGTCGAAGCGCCTCAGCTCGCCAAAAAGGCGAAAGCCGGTCAGTTTCTGATCGTACGCATTGGCGAAGGTGAAGAGCGTATCCCGCTCACCATTGCTGATCACGATGCCGAAGCCGGCACTGTGACCATCGTCATCCAGGCGGTCGGCCATTCCACGAAGAAGATCGTCGAGATGCGTCCAGGCGACACGTTTGCGGATGTTGTCGGTCCTCTCGGTCAGGCAAGTGAGATTGAAAACTACGGCACCGTTGTCATCGTCGGCGGCGGCGTCGGCATTGCCCCAATCTATCCGATCGCCCGTGACCTCAAGCTCGCCGGTAACCGTGTGATCGCCATCATCGGTGCCAAGACCAAGGACCTTCTCTTCTGGGAAGACAAGCTTGCTGCAGCGGTCGATGAAGTGCGCATCGCCACCGACGACGGTTCTGTTGGTCATAAAGGCTTTGTCACCGATCTTCTTGCCGAAGCCTGCGACAGCGAAAAGGTCGATATCGTCTGGGCCATCGGACCGATGATCATGATGTATAACTGTGTCAAGGTCACGAAAGAACGCGGCATTCGTTCCATTGTCAGCATGAACCCTGTGATGATCGACGGCACCGGCATGTGCGGCGGCTGCCGTGTGCGTGTGGGCAACGAGACCAAGTTCGCCTGCGTCGACGGACCAGAATTTGACGGCGACCTCATCGATTTTGACCTTGCCATGAAGCGCAGCCGTTTCATGCGTGACAAGGAAGCCGAAGCCACCGAGCATGATCATCAATGCAACCTATATGGCAAGGGCGACAGCCCGCAGCCAAGCGTAGCCCAGACGGGCAACTTATATGGCAAGGGCGACAGCCAGCATCACAACGAAGGAGGCGCAAACTAATGGCAAGCAAAGCACCTAGACACGATATGCCTGTACAGGACGCGAAAGTCCGCGTCACCAATTTTGACGAAGTCGCCCTCGGTTACAGCGAGGAGACGGCCATTGCAGAAGCACAGCGCTGCCTGCACTGCGCCAAACCACGCTGTGTGGAAGGCTGCCCAGTCCATGTCGATATTCCAGATTTCATCGCCGCCCTTGCGGAAGGTGACCTCGCAGAGTCTGCCCGCCGTCTGAAGCAGCACACCAGCCTGCCAGCCATCTGCGGCCGTGTTTGCCCGCAGGAGAACCAGTGCGAAGGCCAGTGCGTCCTCGGCATCAAGGGCGAATCCGTTGCCATCGGCCGCCTCGAACGTTTCGTCGCCGACTGGGACCGTGCCCAGACCCACGAAGCCGCTCCGCTGCCTGAAAAGAACGGCAAGAAAGTGGCCGTTGTCGGTGCCGGACCGGCCGGCCTTGCCTGCGCCGGTGACCTCGCCAAGATGGGTTATGACGTCACCGTTTTCGAAGCCCTCCACACCCCAGGCGGCGTGCTCATGTACGGCATTCCTGAATTCCGTCTGCCAAAAGCCATCGTGCAGCATGAGATCAACAACATCCGTGACCTCGGCGTGAAGTTTGAAGTCGATGCCATCGTCGGCAAGCTCTACGATGTCGAAGAACTGCGGAACGAATACGGCTTCGACGCCTTCTTTGTAGGCACCGGTGCCGGCCTGCCACATTTCATGAACCTCGAAGGCGAAAACCTCAATGGCATCTATTCCGCCAATGAGTTCCTCACCCGCTCCAACCTCATGAAGGCCTACCAGTTCCCTGACGCCGCCACCCCGATCAAAGTCGGCAAGCGCGCCGCCATCATTGGCGGCGGCAATGTCGCCATGGATGCTGCCCGCACCGCGCTGCGCCTCGGCGCCGAAGAGAGCTACATCGTCTATCGCCGCAGCAAGGAGGAGATCCCGGCCCGTGCCGAAGAGCTCGAACACGCCATCGAAGAAGGCGTCCAGCTCAAACTCCTTTCCTCTCCGATCAAATACATCGGCGATGAGAACGACGTTGTCACCGGCATGGTCCTGCAGAAATACGCGCTCGGCGAGCCGGATGAGAGCGGCCGCCGCCGTCCGGTCGCCATCGAAGGCGAGACCGAAGAGATGGCCATCGACACCGTCATCGTTGCCATCGGCCAGGGCCCTAACCCGATCTTCACCAACAGCACGCCAGGCCTTGACCTCAACAAGCGCGGCAACATCGTCGCCGACGAAAAAGGCCAGACCAGCCTGCCATACGTCTTCGCCGGTGGTGATATTGTTACCGGAGCTGCCACCGTCATCAAAGCCATGGGTGCCGGAAAAGACGCCGCTGTCGCCATCGACGAATACCTCAGGGCCCAGGCCTGAGTCCGTTATGAATAGAAAAAACGCTATGCGCACGCATAGCGTTTTTTTGTTTGGCGATGAGAAGCATTGCTCTTGAAAATGTGCGCATGCGACCCTTATCAACAATAAACGGGACCCTGCGAAGAGGTCCCGTTTGCTGTGTTCAGGTTCAGATCTCGATCTTGGCGCCGAGGAGTTTGACGAATTCGCGGCAGATCGCTGTGTTGCCAGGCCATGCTGGAGAGGTGACGAGGTTCTTGTCGACGACGGCTTCGTCGGCAGGCACGTTCACATATTCGCCGCCAGCCAACGTGATGTCCGGGCCGACTGCTTCGTAGCAGGTGGCCTTGTAGCCCTTGAGCACACCAGCCGCCGTCAGCACCTGAGGGCCGTGGCAGATCGCAGCCACCGGCTTCTCGGCCTTGAAGAATTCTTGCACGATCTCGATCACGCGAGGGTTCAGGCGGATGTATTCCGGTGCGCGGCCGCCCGTGATGAAGAGGCCCACATAGTCCGCCGTGTCCACAGCGTCAAAATCAGCCGTCAGCGCAAAGTTGTGGCCAGTCAGCTCCGTGTAAGTCTGCTTACCCAGAAAATCATGCACAGCCGTGGCTACCGTCTCGCCAGCCTTCTTGCCAGGGCAGACCGCGTCCACCTGATAGCCCAGCATCGACAGCGCCTGGAAAGGCACCATTGTTTCGTAGTCTTCCGTGTAATCGCCGCAAAGCAGTAAGATCTTCTTGCTCATAATGATTACCTCCTGATAGAGTAGATTGTTGGTACCTTCATTGTACCACGCCGCTGTAAAGATGCGCGTCGGGAAATGGTAAAGAATGAATTTATTAAAAATCTTCCATCAACAAAGCGGGCGATACAATTGAGAAGTTCAGCGTTTCATGATATGATAAAAGTATGTTGATAATCAGATAACCACGATTATTTTAGAAGGGAGCGACGACCATGCCTTCTAACTTTGATTTTTTGGAAGAGAAATACCCTGCCCTGGCCAATTTTGGGCGGTTGGCGGAGCAGTATCTGTATACAGACGCCAATTCCTGCCTGATGAAGGTGGGCATGCTGGGTGAAACGATCGTGAATCTCATGTTCACCTACGACGACCTGCCGCTGCCGGAGGAAAACACCGCCGCCAAGCGCATCAGTGTGCTCCAGCGCGAGGACCTGATCGACGAAAGCCTCTGCGAGATTCTGCACATGCTGCGCAAGACGCGCAACAAAGCCGCCCATGACAACTACGATTCCCAGGCGGCGGCGAAACGCTGTCTGATCATGGCCCACAGCCTCTGCGAATGGTTCATGGAGACCTACGGCGACTGGAACTACACCCACCATGAATTTGTCATGCCGCAGCCGCAGACTGCCGCTGCACCGGTGGTAGAGAACAAAGCCGAAGAAGTGCGTCTCGTTCAGGCGACCGAAGAGACCGCTCAGACCGCGCCGGCTGTACCACTCGATGCCCGCCGCCAGAAGGCGCACCAAGCTGCCAGCCAGCGTCCGCGCTCGGAAGCGGAAACCCGCTATATGATCGACGCCCAGCTGCGTAAGGTCGGCTGGGAAGCCGACAGCGAAAACCTCCGCTACAGCAAAGGCACCCGTCCTCAGAAAGGGCGCAATCTCGCCATCGCCGAATGGCCGACCGATTCCAAGCTCGGCAACAGCGGCCGTGCCGATTATGTGCTTTTCATCGGCACACAGATGGTCGGCATCATCGAAGCGAAGGCCTATCACAAGGACATCGCTTCCGTCATCGATTATCAGGGCAAGTCCTATCCGGCGAGCATCCGCGAGGAAGACGCGCCTTACGGCATCGGAAGCTGGGGCGCGTATAAGGTGCCGTTCACCTTTGCCACCAATGGCCGCCCTTATCTGGCGCAGCTCAAAAACCAGTCCGGCATCTGGTTTCTCGACCTGCGCCAGCGCACCAACGTGCCAAAGCCGCTGCATGGCTGGATCAGTCCTGGCGGCATCCAGGAACTGCTTACGCGGGATCTCGCCCAGGCCGACAAAAATCTTCAGGCCCTTTCCTATGACCTCTTGCGCGACAAAGACGGCCTCAACCTGCGTGCTTATCAGGTGCGTGCCATCCAGGCCGCCGAAGCTGCCGTCGTCAAGGGCCAGCAGCACATCCTGCTCGCCATGGCCACCGGCACCGGCAAGACCCGCACTGTGCTTGGCATGATCTACCGCTTCCTCAAAAGCGGCCGTTTTCGCCGCATCCTTTTCCTTGTCGACCGTACCTCCCTCGGTGAGCAGGCGCTGGACGTGTTCAAGGAGGTCAAGCTCGAAGACCTCCTCACCCTCGACAACATCTATGACATCAAAGGCCTCGAGGACAAGCGCGTTGACCGCGAAACCCGCATCCATGTCTCCACCGTACAGGGCATGGTCAAACGCCTTTTCTACAACGACGACGAGACCATGCCTGCTGTCAGCGATTACGATCTCATCATCGTCGACGAAGCCCATCGCGGCTACATCCTCGACCGCGAAATGGGCGACGACGAGCTGCTTTATCGCGATCAGAAGGACTACCAGAGCAAATACCGCGCCGTCATCGACTACTTCGATGCTGTGAAGATCGGCCTCACCGCCACGCCAGCGCTCCAGACCACGGAAATTTTCGGGGCACCGGTCTTTAAATATTCCTACCGCGAAGCCGTCATCGAAGGCTATCTCGTGGACCACGACGCGCCCCACGTGATCAAGACCAAACAGAGCGTGGAAGGCATCCATTACCACGCTGGCGATACGGTCCTCGTTTACGATCCTGTGACCGGCGAGCTGCAAAACAGCGAAATTCTCGACGACGAGCTTGATTTCGACGTCGAGCAGTTCAACCGCAGCATCATCACCGAAGGATTCAACCGCGCCGTGCTAGAAGAAATCGCCAAAGATTTCGACCCGATGGGCGAGATGCAGGGCAAGATGCTCATCTACGCCGCCAACGACCGCCACGCCGACCTCATCGTGCAGATTCTGCGCGAGATCTACGCTACGCGCGGC
>CAUDRX010000126.1 GCA_958451915.1 uncultured Peptococcaceae bacterium | reverse complement strand
ATAATTAAATATCCGGAATTATCCCATATTTTTTAAGGAGGCGTTTCCAATGAACGTAAAAAAAGTAGCCATTCTCGGCGCTGGCAACGGTGGCCTTACCGCAGCTGCCGATCTTGCTGAACGTGGCTTTGAGATCAGTCTGTACACCTGGCCAACGCGCGAGTACCAATTTGAAGGGCTGATCAACCGCGGCGGCCTGCTGCTCCAGGAACCAAACGCCGAGCCACCGAAAGAAGTTTTCATACCGATCACCAACTATACCATCGATATGGAAGAAGCCATCAGGGATGCCCAGGTCATCATGCTCACAGTGCCAGGCTACGCGGTCGAAGATTACGCTGAAGTGCTGGCGCCGATCGTTGGTGAAGATCAGGTCATCTTCTTTAACGCAGCAGCAGCGATGAGCTGTGTGCGTTTTACCAATAAGGCACGTGCGATGGGCATCGATAAGAAGTTCAAGCTCTGCGAACTCAACACCCTGACTTATGGCACCCGTGGCATGGCTCGCGAGGGCATTGTTGAACTCTATCTGCGCGTCAAAAAGACCTACTTTGCTGCCTATCCGAAGGAAGATACGCAGGCGCTCTATGACGTTTGCAGCCAGCTCTATGACGGCATGGTGATCGCTGACAACATCTGGGAGACAACACTCGAGAACGGTAATCCGGAAGTGCATCCGGGACCATGTCTTTTGAACGCCGGCCGCATCGACTATTCCGGCGGGGATTTCTATTATTATGTGGAAGGTGTCACTGAGCACACCGTGCGCCTCATGCGCGCCATCGAAGGAGAACGCCTGGCCATTGGCCGTGCCTTTGGCTTTGACCTCGAGGATGCCGTGGAGAGCCGTTACAACCGTGGATATTTTGATAACAAGGACGAGTCTTTGCAGCATCTCTTCAATCACAGTGAAGTCTTCTCGAAGATCAAGGGTCCGGCACACGTCAACAGCCGTTATTTCACCGAAGACATCTCGGACGGTCTTGTGCTCTGGTCCAATCTTGGCAAGATCGTTGGCGTACCAACGCCGAACATTGATGCGGTCATTACCATTGGTAACACCATCCTGCGCCGTAACTTCTTTGAAGATGGTCTCACCCTCAAAAACCTCGGGATGGGCGATGCCAAAAACGTCGATGATCTTGTCGCTATGGTCTGAGTTTTTCACGACGAAAAGCACGCTGTTTTTACAGCGTGCTTTTTTTGTGGCTTTTTACTGAACAGCGCGCCAATCTTAACAAAAAATTGTTTTGCAATCTTCGGGCGATTGTGACACAATGAGAGAAAACCGATCCTTAAGGAGTGCAGAATAATGAGATTTTTTATCGATACCGCAAAGATTGAAGACATCAGGAAGGCAAACGATATGGGCGTCATCTGTGGTGTGACAACGAACCCTTCGCTGATCGCCAAGGAAGGTCGCGACTTCGAAGAAGTCATCGCTGAGATCGCATCCATTGTCGATGGGGCGATCAGCGGCGAAGTCAAAGCCACGACCACCGATGCCGAAGGCATGGTCGAAGAGGGCAAGGCCATCGCAGCCATTCATCCGAATATGGTTGTCAAGATCCCGATGACAGCAGAAGGATTGAAAGCTGTCAAAGCACTCACAGCCCTTGGCATCAAGACCAATGTGACCCTCGTCTTTACCGCAAACCAGGCGCTGCTCGCGGCCCGGGCCGGCGCTACCTATGTTTCGCCATTCCTCGGACGTCTTGATGATATCTCCACCCGCGGCACCGATCTCATCGCCGAGATCGTAACGATCTTTGAAGCTGCCGGCGACATCGACACCCAGATCATTGCTGCGAGCATCCGTCATCCGATGCATGTCACTGAATGTGCGCTTGCCGGTGCACACATCGCTACCGTACCATACAAAGTCATCGAGCAGATGATCAATCATCCACTGACCACAGCAGGCATCGAAAAGTTCCGCGTCGACTATGAAGCCGTCTTCGGTAAGTGAGCAGCTGATGCAGCGTTTCGCGCGGGAAAGTTATCACACGACAAGACAGTTTGCGGATCGTGACCGGCGCTACGAGAAGCATTGCGGTCCGACAGCCATCACCAATCTGGTGCTGACGCTGCGGCCGGATCTGGCCGATGAGGCTGCCACGGTCTTTGACGAGGTTGCCAGAATCGGGCGGCGCTCAGGGATCTATTGGAACCTGCATGCCACCAGGCATATTGGCGGCACCAGTGATGCCCTGGCAGGGTTGTATATGCGACGGGTGCTGCATCATTTTGATCTGGCAGAGGCGCGGGTGCGTTTTTCCGGCCCGGCGCTGGCTGATGCTGTCCGCAGGGCGCTGACAGCGGAGAAAGACCAGCGGACGCAGCGGGTCGTCTATCTTGCGATGCATTTTCATCCAAAGTACCACAATCACCATCTGCTGATCTATGGTCTTGACTGGCAGGGATTCCGTGCTGCCGACGGCTGGCAGGCGAAGCCTGTCTGGCTCGGCGAGCGCGATCTGCGTGGCGCTGTTTTCTATACCATTGAAGCCTGATCTGTTGTGCCAACGTTTTTTGCCGAAGGTGCGGTGATTGATACTAAATCCTGATAGCGTTTTTAAGCTCTTTTTAATGGACTGTGGGTACAATAAGACCGTGAATTCCTTTCATGTTGGTCATCTCCGATGACCGCCTTCTCATGGTAACACTAACCCCTCGGTGTTACAGGAACGTCCCGGTGTCTCTCTGAGGCGCCGGGCGTTTTTGTGCAAAAGATCATGTAAAGAACAGGTTAAATAGACCGGCGACAAAAAGAAGGCGTTTGCAATGGTGAATCCTCTAAAACCCACTCGTTGACACAGATAAGAGAATCATAAGATAAATTCATTTTGTAGTATTTCGGTTAAAATGCTTGTAAAGTGCTTGCACCACCCTTAACAAAGGGGTAAACTAGGAAAGTAAATTACCGTGGCATATTATGTGTGCGATCTGTAAATTATGACTATAAAATGAAAGCGGGGCGGTTGTGAAAATGAAAAACAGATTGAAACGCATGCTCGTTTCTTATGTCAGATTCGTCAATGATTTTGTGGACGCGGTCTCCGTTTCCCGCAACAGTAAGACCAGATGCATGGCAGCAGCAGGCGTCGCGCTGGCGCTCGCCGTTTTTATCACCATCGAATGGAACCTGTTCCTGAACCCGGCAACGGACCCATGGGGCTGGCAGGTGATGGCGGTTGCGTATTTCTTTGCTGCGTTGATCGGGCTCATGCTGGCTTTCCGTGTGTCGGTCAATGACCAGTTCAAGGGCAAATTCTACACGATCATGTTCTTCCTGATGCCGGTCGTATCGATGCAGATGGTCGAGTGTTATAACGGGAATTTCCTGTATGTGTTCTCGCCGCCAACGTTCTTCATGAACTATATGGCTTATCTGCTCTTTTATGTGATCGTCTTTTTCATCACCAGCCGTTTCCGGATGACCATTGGTATCGTTAACGTGGTGCTCTTTGTTTTCGGGCTGGCCAATTACTATGTCGATCTTTTCCGCGGGACGCCGCTGGTGCCGATGGATATCCTTGCTGCGAAGACGGGGATGAACGTGGCTGCCGGTTATGATTATACACTGTCCTGGCAGATCGTCATGGCGGCACTGATCCTCATTGGTGTCTTTGCGATCAACAGCCAGATGGTCAACATCAAGCCGCAGGTGCGCAAAAGCAAGATCATGGTGCGTGCGACGGCGCTGGCTTATGTCTTCATCATCGCGAGTACCGTTTACGGTACGGATGTGCTTGCCGATCACGGTTTCAAGCCGGATTTCTGGAATCAGAGCCGCGGCTATCACAACAGCGGCAGCTGGTACAATTTCTGCCTTAATACGAAATATCTTCATGTCTCTGAACCAGACGGTTATGACAGCGATCTCGTCGTCGAACTGGCAGAGGATACCATCGCTGCTGTCGATCCGGACCCGGACAATGAGACCTCGATCGATATGCTGACAGGGGAAGACACCTATCAGGCGACAGGTGAAAAACCAAATGTCATCGCGATCATGAACGAGACGTTTTCTGATCCAGGAACGCTTGGTGATCTTCAGACAAATATGGATTATCTGCCGTTCTACCACAGTCTCACCGAGAATACCATCAAAGGAACACTTTCTGTGCCGGTGTTTGGTGCCGGGACGAGTAATTCTGAATATGAATTCCTGACGGGCAATTCGATCAGCATGCTGCCAAGCGGCAGCAGTGTTTACGAGTCCTACATCGATGGGGCGCAGCCTTCGCTGGTCTCGACTCTGAGCAGTCAGGGCTATTCAAAGCTGGCGATGCATCCTTATTTTGCAGATGGATGGAACCGTCCGGCGGTCTACAACGATATGGGGTTTGAAGACTTTATCTCTATGGAAGACCTTATCGATCCGACCGTCGTTGCACAGTACCAGGAAGATAATGATGAAGATGCTTTTATCGAAAAGGTTGAAGCCCTTTATCCGGATCAGGATAATATGCTCCTGCGCCGCTTCATCAGTGATTCCTATGATTTTGAAAAAGTGGAAGAGCTGTATGAACAGCGTGATACTTCCAAGCCGTTCTTCCTCTTTAATGTTACCATGCAGAACCATGGTGGCTATGACAGAAGTTATCTGAACTTTAGTGAAGAGGTTCGCATTACCAATATGATGGGGTATTACCCTAAGGCTGAGCGTTATCTCTCACTTCTGAAGAAGTCTGACGAAGCGCTCCAGCAGCTGATCACCTATTTCAGCAATGTCAGTGAGCCAACAGTCATCGTTATGTTTGGTGACCATCAGGCATCGGTCGAGTCGGCTTTCTATGAAGAGCTTTTTGGCAAACCGCTGGAATCGCTCACTGCTGAAGAACAGCAGGCGCGTTATCAGACGCCATTTTTGATCTGGGCCAACTATGACATCCCTGAAGCAACGATCGACAACATCTCATCCAACTATCTCTCCACCCTGCTCCTGCAGGTGGCCGGGCTTGAGATGACACCGTACAATGAATACCTTGCGGCGCTCTATCAGCAGGTGCCAGTCATCGATACGGTTGGTTATCGCGGCAGTGATGGTGTGGTCTATGATCTGGATGATGAGACCAGTCCGTACGCAGATGTGCTCCATGGCTATGACTGCATCACGTACAATAATCTGCTGGATGTTGATAATCGTGCATGGATTCTCTTCACCCTCGACGGACAGCCGATGGCAGATCCGCCGGATATCGAAGAGAGCGATACCCAGGTGAGCGCTGAAGCCGAGCAGACTGAAACAGATGATGCATCAGGTGATGCGGCCGATTGAATCTGAGTCAACAACGTGCATGCAAAAGGACGGATCTTAGAGGATCCGTCCTTTTTTGTGGAAACTATATGGAATGATGAGAAAGGAGTGTTGAGATGGCACCTTCACGGTCCTTCGGGCAGCGCCTGTGGGCGGTGCTCCGAAAAGAAAAAACACTGGCCCGGCTGGGGCCGTTCTATCTTGTGCGCAGTCCGCTGCCGCATATCCTTCTGGGCTGTCTGCTCGCTTGCGGTATCTTTTGGATGATCTTCAGCATTGGCGGTGCCTGGAACGGCACGCAGGAAGCGCTGGGCATCTGGAATGCACCTGGATTTCTGCTCTGCTGTGCGGTCCTGATCGCGCTGCTCTTTTCATTCCGTTTAAAGCTGAGCGGTAAGACGGGTTTCTTCTTCAGTACACTGATCTTTGCGCTGGCGCCATTCGCAGCTTATTACATGGTGGAGATGCTCAACGGTATGGCGGCTTATGACCGCAAGCCGGGCATCGTTCTGATGAATCTGGTGTCTTACGCACTGGTCTATCTGCTTTTTCTGGTGATCTTTGGCAATTACCGCTGGGCAGTCTTTTTTGGCACAGGGCTGTTCTATGTCTTTGGTGTGGCCTGTTATTTCGTGCTGCTCTTTCGCGGCACGCCGCTTGTGCCGCTGGATCTGATGTCTTCGGGCACAGCGGCAGGCGTCATGAGCAATTATGTATTTGAACTTTCACCGCATTGGACGGTTGCGACGGTGCAGTGTGGTCTCATCATGGGGATCGGTTTCCAGCTTGGACGGAGCAACCTCCGCCGTATCCGCTGGAAGCTGACGCTGCGCACACTGGCGGCGATGATCGTATTGGGATTGGTAGGAACGTTCTTCAGTCAATCCCATCTGGAAGAAAATGGTTACGCGATCAGCTACTGGAATCAGCAGGAAAGCTATGAGCAGTTTGGCAACTGGACGGCGTTCTGCATCAATGTGCGCAATGTCTATCCTGAACGGCCGGTGGATTACGACGCGGCAAAGGTCCGGGAGATCGTCGATAAGACAATGGAAGACAGCGGCATTGATCCTGAAGGCAGTGAGGCGTATAATCTGCTTACTGGCAGTGATGACTACACGGCCAGCGAACAACAGCCCAATATCGTCCTCATCATGAACGAATCCTTCGCCGATCTGCAGTCGATGGGGAAAGGCTTTGAAACGAACACTGAAGTGATGCCGTTCTTTAAGAGCCTCAAAGAAAACACCATCCGCGGTACGCTGCAAGTCTCGATCCAGGGCGGCGGCACAGCCTGCACGGAGTATGAGGTGCTCACGGGCAATGCCCAGCACTTCCTGCCGAACGGCGCCGTGGCGTATTCTGCGAATATCCACTCAGCGACCCCTTCACTGGCCTGGACGCTGAGGGATCAGGGGTATGCGACAGGTGCCTTCCATCCTTATGCCGGCGAGAACTGGAACCGCACCAGGGCTTACGGTTATCTTGGTTTTGAAGATGCAGTCTTTCTGGAAGACATCCTGCCGGAAGATGTGTGTGCGATGTCGGCAGAAGATCGGATGGCAGCCGTAGAGGCGCTCGATCCAGATGACGGCAATGTCTATAACCGCGATTATATG
>CAUDRX010000125.1 GCA_958451915.1 uncultured Peptococcaceae bacterium | reverse complement strand
CATGGTGATCAGAAGACTGCTAAGGAAATGGCAATGGATCATGTGAAGCTGTTCAGAAGCCTCGATGTGGACTATATCCTTTTCGTATGCGGCTCCTGCGCCCTGTCTTTTAAGGAACATTATCCAGAACTGCTCGAAGACACAAATATGTATGAAGATGCAAAGCGTGTCGCTGCAAAGGTCATGGACTGGAGTGACTTCCTGCTGAATGTTGTTAAAGCAGACGTTTCCGGTCTGCATACCGCTCGTCAGGTCGTTACCTACCATGATCCTTGCCATCTGCGCCGTGGTATGGGCGTCTACGAAGAACCTCGCAAGATCCTCAATGAACTGCCAGACGTTGAATTCCGTGAGATGAAACGTCCTAACCGCTGCTGTGGTTCGGCAGGTTCCTTCAGTCTGACCCATTACGATCTTTCGATGGATATCCAGAAGAACAAAGTAGAAGACATTGAGAGCACGGGCGCTGAGATCGTTGTTACGGGCTGTGGTTCCTGCATTATGCAGCTTACCGATGGCCAGAAACGTTTCGGTGGCCACTGCAAGATCAGACATACGGTCGAGATCCTTTCTGATGCATATGAAAATGCAGAACGTGAAGATCGCGTTAACCGTATGAAGAGTTTGACCAAGTAAGATAAAAGTCCGGCATCACTGATGCCGGACTTTTTGATATAAAGAAGCCAGCGTTTGTCGGAGAGTGTCCGTTAAACGCTGGCTATTTGTTTTAAAGAGCCATTTCAATATGCTTGCGAATGGCGGTGAGGGTCATGATACCCATGATTTCGATCCTGCCGTTAAAGGTGTAGTGAGGAACGAGGTCGATATCACGTTCATCGGCTTCTTCCCAGTCTTCAAAGATCTGTGCACGATAGGCGCTTTCATCGGCGAGTACAGCCAGGGCCTTGTCACGGTCGAGGCCACATTCGGCAGCGAGATCAGCAAGAAGTGCATGATCGGAGATGTCCTGGCATTCTTCAAAATAAGCTTTGAAGATGCGGGTGTTGAGGGCGACATGACCGCCCTGTTCCTGAGCCCAGAGGGTCAGACGGTGAGCATCTTCCGTGGCGATATCCGGGATATGTGCCATGTCGTAGTTCAGTCCAGCTTTGGCGGCCATGTCTTCGATGGACCGAAGTTTTTTCAGTACGTTCTCAGTTTCGGAGGCTGGCAGGTTCAGGCCGTCCACGAAGGTGCGTTCTGGATGGCTTTCTTTGCCGGCATCGAGCAGATACACGCGGTGGCGGATCTTGTAATCGGTGATGTCCATTTCTTTAAGGACCTGGAAGAGCTGGCTCTTACCGATGTAGCAGTAAGGGCAGGTATAATCGGACCAGATTTCAATGTCTAACATGTTGTGAACTCCTTCTTATTTATGATATTTTTGTCCGCTGTTGATACGCGCGCAGCGGTAAAGCTGTTCAACAAAGATAACGCGCATAAGCTGGTGTGGGAAAGTCAGTTTCGAAAAGGATAGGGAAAAGTTGCTGCGGGCAAGGATGGCACCGCCCAGGCCGTAACTGCCGCCGATGACGAAGACAAGGTGGGTGCGTCCGGTGCTCTCCCAGCGATTCATGATGTCGGCAAGCTGGAGGGTGTCGAGGGCCTTGCCTTCGATCTCTAAAGTGATGACGAAGTCATCATCACGGATATGCTTGAGGAGCCGTTCGGCTTCGCGGTCCTTAAGGGCGGTGATGGCTTTTTCGCTCTCCTGAGCGGGGTCTTTTTCATCGGCAACGGCGAGGATCTTGAACTGGTGGTATTTGCTGAGGCGTTTGGCGTATTCATCAATGGCCTGCTGCCAATACTTTTCCTTGATCTTGCCGACACAGAGCAGAGTGATGTACATTATTCCGGCGCCTCCGTGTGTGCGAGCAGATCTTCGACGATGTGTTCTTCCGGCGTGATGTAAGTGGTCTGCTGATCGGTGTAGATGACCATGCCAGGCTTGGCGCCGGACGGCTTGTGTACATTTTTGCGCAAGGTGTAGTCGACTGGGATCTTGGCGGAGTAGCGTGCTTTGGAAAACCACGCTGCCAGAGTAGCAGCTTTCTCGATGATCTCCGGCGTAAAGCCGTCATAACTGTGGCTGGCTTTGATGATGACGTGAGATCCGTGGATGTCTTTGGTATGCAGCCAGAGATCGGCGTTACGACCGATCTTTAAGGTCACGTAATCGTTTTGATGGTTGTTCTTGCCGATGAAGAGTTCATAGCCATCGATATAGAGATGGGTTGGGGAAGGCAGCGGTGGTTTTTTCCTGCCGCGTGGCTGTACACGGCGCTTGGCGTAACCAGCTTCCTCGAGCTCCAGGCGAATGTCGATAAGGTCGGCGTCGTTTTGTGCCTGTGCGATGCTGTCCTCGATCGTGGAGAGATAATCGAGCTCTTCAGAAGTCTTTTCTGCTTGCAGCGCAGCTTTTTCTGCGCTGACTTTGGCTTTATTGTAGCGCTTGAAGAAGGCCTGTGCATTCTCATTTGGTGTCTTGCTTGGGTTCATCTCGATGTGCTCAAGCGGGGCGCCTTCCTTGTAGAAGTTTTCAACTTCGGCCACGGGCCCTTGTTTGATGCGGTAGAGATTGGCAGTGATAAGCTCACCTTTGATGCGGTATTCCTCGGCGTGCTCAAGATCATCGACTTTTTCGAGCTGCAGCTGAAGCTTCTTTTCACAACGTTCTTTTTCGTGGCGTACGATGCGTTCGAGGCTGCTGCGTTTCTGCTGGAAGATCTCCTGACGCTCCCTGATCTCATAGTAGTCTTCGAGCAGGTCCGTCATCGTGTCACAGGACTGCTGCCGGAAGCTGTCGTATTGCTGGAGTTGGAACGGGGCGAAAGCGAAGATCTCATGCTCATGGTAGACGAGGGTCGGCTGCCAGGTCGCGGTTTCGCTCATCCCGAGCAGTTTCTGACAGGACTGCCAGAGGCGGTTGTAATCGATCTCACCGAGATATTCGACGCGAGTGTCGGGGGCGATGTTGGCGCGCACCAAAAGCTCTGTCACTGTCTGCGGGCCGAGACCGGCAACACTGGCCAGGAGTGCTTTGGAAGCAGTCTTCTGCAGGCCGGCATCGAGCATTGCCTGCGTGAGTGTAGCCTCATCCAGGCTGTCAAGGGGGATCTTATGCTGTGCCGGCGGCAGCTGATAAGGGATCCCAGGCTGGAACTGGCGATAGCTGTTGGTGCCAACACCTACGCGCTTGATGGCATCAAGGATGGTGCCGTGATCGTCCAGGAGCATGATGTTGCTGTTTTTGCCCATGAGCTCAAAAAGCAGGGTAAAGTGCGTGACTTCACCGATCTCGTTGCGCCCACGCAGTTCAAAGGCGATCATACGCTCCCAGTCTATCTGGTGAATGTTTTCGATGACAGCGCCCTGAATGTGCTTGCGCAGGACCATGCAGAACTGCGGCGGCGTCAATGGGCTGTCAAAGCTCTGTTTGGTGAGCGAGACACGCGCGCTCTGTGGATTGATAGTGGCGTAGCATTTGTAATTTTTGCCGCCGGCGCGCACGCCCATCGTCATCGCAGCGGCAGTGGGTTGTGATATCTTATCGATGCGTCCGCCTTCAAGCCTGGAGCTGAGGTCCTGAGCCAGGGCACGCATCGCGATTCCGTCTAAAGACATAGGCATCCTCCTTTGTGTCTAACGTTCATTATAACACAGTGTCAGCCGCAAGAGAAAGTAGGAGCTTCTGGGGATTGGGTTATAATTTCCCGCTGTCGTGTGATATGATAGAGGAAAGAACAGGACAGAGAGGAGCAGTGGTGATGAACGAGATTTGTACATTCCGCCAGGCGACGCGCACAGATGTGCCGCTCATCCTGCGTTTCATTCGGGACCTGGCGCGCTATGAGCAGCTGGAGCATGAGGTGGTCGCGACGCCGGCACTTTTGGAAGAATGGTTGTTTGACAAAGAAAAAGCGGAAGTACTCTTTGCCGTCGTTGAAGGAAAAGAAGTGGGCTTTGCGCTTTTTTTCCACAACTTTTCAACGTTTCTGGGGCGTGCAGGGATCTATCTGGAAGATCTCTATGTGGCACCGGCGTACCGCGGGCGCGGCATTGGACGTGCTTTCTTTCATGAACTCGCCAAGATCACGGCAGAGCGTGGGTGCGGCCGTTTGGAATGGTGGTGTCTGGACTGGAACCAGCCAAGCATCGATTTTTATACCTCGCTGGGCGCAGAGGCAATGGATGACTGGACGGTCTACCGGATCAGCGGGGAAACCCTGCAGCGACTGGCTGAGTGAGAGCGTCATTGAGATCCCGCATTGACAGCGGATTTTTTGAGAAAATCCAATGACAATCGCAGAGCTTTTTGATAGACTTTATGATGGATTAAAATGAACAGGCACGGGTGTGCCTTGTAATATAGAAATTCAGGTGATAGTTTTGGATTGGATGGAAGTCACTTGTGTGCTCGCTGATCGTCGCGGCCTGGAAGCGGTGACAAATATCTTTAATGAAGTCTTTCCAAATGGGACGATGGTGGACGATCCACAATCGATCCTTAAACATGTGGAGAGCGATGATTGGGATGCTCACGAGTTTTCTGAAGAGATCTTGGCCCGGGAGACCCTCAAGGTCTCGGGCTTTTTTGAGATGGCTGGGGGCTGGGAGGATGAAGCTTGCGCGCTGCGCGAGCGCGTGGATCAGGCGCTTGCAGCGATCGATGCTGACTGCTCATGGCAGCAAAAGCGCATCGCCGATGAAGATTGGGCAGAATCCTGGAAAGAACACTATGATGTGCTGCATTATGGTGCACGCATCCAGGTGGTGCCGGAATGGCTGGAACCGGATGTGCCGGAGGATATTGTCATCCGCATCGAACCAGGCATGGCTTTTGGCACTGGGGAGCATGAAACAACCTCACTCTGTATGAACTGGCTGGAGGAACTTGTTGAACCAGAGATGACAGTGTTCGATGTCGGCACGGGCAGTGGTATCCTCGCTATTGCCGCAAGGGCACTGGGAGCTGGTCGTGTGGATGCGATGGATTATGATCAGGTCGCTGTATGGGCGGCAGTACAGAATGCCGCGCGCAATAATTTATCGATCATGCTATATAAGAGCGATCTGCTTAAGGATTGTGTCGGCAAAGCGGATCTCATTATCGCCAATATCGTTGCAGATGTGATCCTGCGCCTGATCCCTGAGTTAGACGACCACCTTTACGCCGGTGGCCGCTTCCTGTGCTCTGGTGTGCTCCTGACGCGGGCAGATGATGTTTCCAGGGCGCTCAAAGAGGCAGGTTTTTCGCTGATCGAGCAGCGTGAAGACGGCGAATGGTGTGCCATCCTTGCACAGAAAAAGGAGGAGAATACATGAAACATCAGATTCCAATCTCGGCTTTTATTCTGCGTCTGCGGGAAGAAGGCCTGCTGACGATGTGGCAGGGCGATCCAGATCTTTTCATCGAAGACATTCAGTATGATTCCAGAAAATGCGGAAAGAACAGTCTCTTCCTGTGCAAAGGTGCAACGTTCCAGCCATCCTACATCATGAGCGCAAAAGAGGCGGGGGCAGTGGCTTATCTTGCCGTGCGCCCTTTTGATGAAGGTGAGGAACTGACGGCGCTCATTGTCAGTGATATCCGCCGTGCGCTCGCAGTGGCTGCTGATGTGTTTTATGAATCGCCATGGCAGAAGATGCACATGATCGGCGTGACTGGAACAAAAGGCAAATCGACAACGGTGACCCTTTTAAAGGATATCCTTGATGCGCACGCAAAAGCTTTGGGACAGCCGCCTGTCGGCCTGACGTCTTCAACCCGGGTGTTTGATGGCAAGATCGATGCGCCAGCCCAGCTGACAACGCCGGAAAATGTCGACCTGTACCGCTACCTCGATGATGCTGTCGAGAGCGGGCTCAAGACAATGATCGTTGAGGTATCGAGTCAGGCGCTGAAGTATCATCGTGTTGGCGGCATCCATTTTGACGACGGCGTGTTCCTGAACATTGCACCAGACCACATCAGTGACATCGAGCATCCAGATTTTGAGGATTATTTCGCCAGCAAGCTGATGCTCTTTGATGTGACTGACCATGCTTTCATCAATGCCAGGAGCGATCGTTGGGAGGATATCCGTAAGGCTGCTTCCTGCTGTGCACGCGTGACGACCTTTGCCGTTGACGGGGAAGCGGAGTATCAGGCGACGCATATCGAGAGTGATAAGGAAGGTATGGCTTTTGACCTGCAGATGCATGGTGAGTGCCATCATCTGACAACTGCGATGAAAGGGATCTTCAATGTAGAAAATGCGCTGGCAGCTGCGACGGTCGCGCTCAGCCTCGGCGTACCACTGGAAACGATCCACGACGTCCTGGCCAATGTCCATTTTGCCGGGCATATGGTCTATCGTCACAGTGCCGACGGCGTGACGGCGATCATCGATTATGCGCATAATGATATCAGTTTCCGAAAAGTCATCGAGACTGTGCACCTGGAATATCCAGGCGCGCCGCTGTGGTTTGTCTTTGGTACGCCAGGGAGTAAGGCCCAGAGCCGTCGGGCCGATCTGGGGCACATTGTCTGCCGGGAAGCGGATCGCGTCTATCTTGTGCCGGATGATCCTGCCAAAGAGACTGTACACGATATCAATGCAGAGATCGCTTCTCATTTTACGCAGTCCGTGCCGTATGTTTCCCTTGAAGATCGTGAACCAGGGATCCGCGATGCGTTGCTTTCAGCACCGGCCGGGACTGTCGTACTCATTCTTGGCAAGGGCAGCGAGACGGCGCAGAAAGGTCCGCGGGGACCGGAGCCATACACAGGTGACTTGCCGCTGGCTGAGAGATATTTGACAGCGCGTGATGCAAATGGCAGACAGGCCTCGGAATTTTTTGAATGACGTCGCATTCTGAAGCGATTTATGCTATGATAAACATATGTAATTG
>CAUDRX010000124.1 GCA_958451915.1 uncultured Peptococcaceae bacterium | reverse complement strand
GCGCCAACGAGTATGTATTCTACTCTCTTCCTTTCGGTTCGTCAACCCCTTTTTTGTCCTTTTTTACAAAAAATATCTGCCGCTGCATTTGCTGCGGCAGATATCGGTGTCTCAGGCGTTGAAGACATATCTGTCCATGCGCTGGAAGGCTTCCCTGACGCGGCTGGCCGGCAGGGCGAGGTTCATGCGGATATGACAGTCGCCATGGAACGGGCGGCCGTCCTGGACGGCGACGCCGACGTCCCAAAGGGCCTCCAGGACCTGGTCGAGGGTCCTGTCGTGGGCGGCGCACCAGTCTGTACCATCCACGAAGAGCATATAGGTGCCCTGGGGTCTGGCGACGCTGACGCCGTCGAAATGGTCGGTGATGTACTGGCAGGCGAAGTCGACATTTTCGCTGAGGACTTGGCGCAGTTCATCGACCCAGATGTGGCCTTCGGGCTGATAGGCGCCGATGAGGGCGTGCATGGAGAGGACGTTCATCTCATTATAGTGGGACAGGGACGACTGCTTGGCGACGCGGTCGCGGATCCATTCGTTATAGATGATATGGTAGCTGCCGATGAGTCCGGCGAGGTTGAAGGTCTTGGACGGTGCATAGAGGGCAACGGTGCGCTGGCGTGCATCCTCGCTGACGGATTGGGTGGGGATGTGCTGGTAGCCTTGAAGGATGAGGTCGCTCCAGATCTCGTCGGAGATGACGAAGACATCATGCTTTGCGTAGAGGGCCATGGCCTGCTCGATCTCCCAGCGTTCCCAGACGCGGCCGGTCGGATTGTGAGGGGAACAGAAGATGGCGGCATGGATGTGGTTGTCGATGATCTTCTGTTCCATATCGTCAAAATCCATGCGCCAGACGCCGTCGGCATCTTTGACGAGAGGGGAATGAACGATGTGGTAGCCGTTGTTGGTAAGGGTGCCGGTGAAACCGATGTAGGTCGGGGCATGCACGAGCACATTGTCACCGCGGGAGCAAAAAACGGCGAGGGCACTGGCGACGCCGCCGAGGACGCCGTTCTCGTAGCCGATGGCTTCCTTTGTCAGTCCCTGGACGCTGTTGCGCTTGTGCTGCCAGTCGATGATGGCGTTATAATAATCGTCGCTCGGCATGAAGTAGCCGAAGGCGGGATGCTGAACACGGCGGATGATGGCTTCCTGGATGGTGGGAACGGTCGGGAAGTTCATATCGGCGACCCACATGGGGATGGCGTCGAAGCCGTCTTTTGGCGCACCGGGCATACCGGGCAATTTGCCGAGGGCATCGACGGCGAGGGCATCCTTGCCGCGGCGATCCATGATGGTGGTAAAATCATAGGTCATGATGATGGTCACTCCTTTTCGGGCTATATAATGAAGCTTTACTCTCAATGATACGCCACTCGGCGCATGGGCGCAAGAAAAACACGCACCCTTCGTTCCCGGAAAGGTGCGTGTTCGTTATGCAGCTTTGACAACGGCGGTCTCGCCATCGGCCAGGGTAAAGGTGAGCATGCCGCCAGCCGGCTGGACCGAGAGGGTGCGCATGCCGCCGTCTGCGGCGTAGATGTGGAGTGTGACAGCGCCGGCATCTGCGAAAGGCAGCCTGAGCGCTGCTTCGCCGCCCCCGGCACACTCGAGGGAAAGCCTGAACGGCATGTCCGCCCATTCACCGGCTTCCACAGGCAAGTCGAACGGTGATGCACTCTCCTCAGGCAGACTCACCGCGATGCGCGTCGCGCCCCCTTCGCAGAGCAGCGTGGTGACGCTGCCGTCGCTGCCTTCCACCGTCGTCTGTGTGCCGCCCTGCGGCGTTGCCACGACCGTCGTGCGGGCCGCGTCCGCCGCAGCCGTCTCCCTCAGTACATCCGCCTCTGCCGGCACCCAGGCCCCTTCCAGAAGGAGCACCGCCGCCAAAAGCAGCGCCCCGCCTTTCACCATCTTTTTCATCCGTGATCCTCCCTTTTTTCCGATCAAGTCATGGCCCCATTATAGGCCAGCCATGTAAAGACCATCTTCCCTGCCAGGAAAAATCTCTGTAAAGGGAGGGCGTGAACGGCGGCAGATCTTGCTCGGGCAACGAAATACAAGTATACTACTTATAATAACGAATAAACGTTTTCGAACATCCGATAGGAAGTGAAGATTCATGCTGCAACCAGGTCTATATGAACAGGTCATCAATCATTCTTTGCGCCAAGCGCTCTCAGAGATCCCTGAAGATCGTAAAGCTACTGCGCCTATTGATAAAGCTGAAGCTTCCAAGGTGCTGACACAATATATCACAGACATCATCCAACACGGCTTCGATCAGGTTTCCGACAAGACCGACGGTCTTTCTGCACAAGTGAAGCTCGTCAACCAAATTGTTGCGCTTGTTCAGAACACGGTCCAGGAAAAAAATGCTGCCGCGCTCACCATCGACAAACAAGCCGAGCAGCTTCTTGCACTCCTCAAAGAAAAAGACCCTCTGCTTGCTGCAGGCAAAACAGCTTCTGACCTCGAACGCCCAGAGACTTCCATCGCCCAGAGCAGTCTCTTTACCGGCGCCATTCATGAACCGCAAATGTTCAGTGAGCTCAAAAACGAGATCCGCTCCTGTGATCGTATTGACATGCTCGTTTCCTTTATCAAATGGAGTGGGCTGCGGCTTCTGATCGATGAACTGAGCGATTTCACCAGTAACGGCGGCACCTTGCGGATCATCACCACCTCTTACATGGGTGCCACCGATGTCAAAGCCATCGAAGAACTGTGCAAACTGCCAAACACCATGATCAAAGTCAGTTACGACACCAAACGTACCCGTCTCCATGCCAAAGCGTATGTTTTTTACCGTAACACCGGTTTTACGACTGCTTATGTCGGTTCTTCGAATCTTTCAAACGCCGCGATCTCCAGCGGACTGGAGTGGAATATGAAAGTGACGCACAAGGACCTGCCCGAAACCATCGACAAGATCGCTGCAACCTTTGAAAGCTACTGGAACGCCAGCGAGTTTGAAGATTACGATCCCAGCAAACGCGCCCGATTGATCCACGCGCTGAAAGCAGAAAAAAATATTGATACACCGCTTTCCGATCAGTATGTCCTGGATGTCACCCCTTATGCATACCAAAGGGAGATCCTCGACAAGCTTGAGGCTGAACGCACCGTTCATGACCATCATCGCAATCTCATCGTCGCTGCCACCGGTACCGGAAAGACTGTGATCTCTGCACTCGACTATAAAAGGTTTTGCAGAAAAGACCCCAAAAGATCTCACCGACTGCTTTTTGTCGCCCACCGGGAAGAGATCCTTATGCAAAGCCTCAACACCTTCCGTGCCGTGCTCAAAGATGCCAATTTTGGCGAACTTTATGTGGGCAGTCATCGCCCAAACCGCATCGATTACCTCTTCATCTCTGTTCAAACCTTCAATTCCCAGGATTTTTCCAGCAAAACAGCCGCAGACTATTACGACTATATCATCGTCGATGAATTTCACCATGCGGCAGCCAAAAGCTATCAAAAACTCCTGACCTACTATCAGCCACAGATCCTGCTTGGCTTGACCGCCACTCCAGAACGCATGGACGGCAAGAGCATCCTGCCATATTTCGACCACCACATCGCCGCAGAGATCCGTCTGCCTGAAGCCATCGACCGCAAGCTTTTGTGTCCTTTTCAGTATTTTGGTGTGACCGATCATGTAGATCTGAAAAGCCTCAAATGGCGCGCTGGTGGTTATGACAAAAAAGAACTCAGCAATATCTACACCATCAGCGGCGGCATTGCCAATAAACGCGCCAACCTCATCGTCAATTCCCTGCTAAAATACGTGACCGATATCAACAGCGTCAAAGGTCTCGGTTTCTGCGTATCCATCGATCATGCCACATTCATGAGCCGCTATTTCAACAGCCGCGGCATCCCTTCTATCGCTTTGACCGGTCACTCATCCGATCAGGAGAGAACAAGCGCCAAAGAAAAGCTCGTGAGCGGACAGATCCGTTTCATCTTTGTTGTTGACATCTACAACGAAGGCGTCGATATCCCTGAGGTCAACACCGTGCTCTTTCTGCGTCCGACCGAATCGCTGACCATCTTTCTCCAGCAGCTCGGCCGCGGACTGCGCCTCGCCGAAGATAAAGAATGCCTGACCGTTTTGGATTTCATCGGTCAGGCCAATACTCGTTATGATTTCGAAGAAAAATTTTCCGCCCTTCTCAGCAGCACCCGCAACGTGGCCCGTGAGATCGAAACCGGTTTTGTCTCTGCACCGAAAGGCTGCTACATCCAGCTGGAAAAAGTCGCCAAAGAATACATCCTGGAAAACATCCGTGCTTCTTACAGAAGAACCAGCGGCCTGATCGCACGTATCAGCCATTTCAGTGAAGACAGCGGCTTGCAGCTGACATTCGCCAATTTCCTGAGAACCTGCCACTTAGACCCTCGGGAGATCTATCGACAAAAAGGTGCCTCTTTTTCCCGGCTTTGTGTGCGTGCAGGTGTGCTGCAGGACTTCCACGAATCACTGGAAATCCCGCTGGCGAAAGCATTGCAGCGTTTTGCCGTCATCGATTCCCGGCGTTGGATCCGTTTTTTGCTGGAGATCCTGCCCCATCTTGAGAAAGTGGCGCCTGCCCGTTTGAACGATACCGAACAGCGGATGCTGAACATGTTCTATGTGACCATCTGGGGAAAAGCCATCGAAGACCCAAACGCACCAGAAGTCAGCGCAAATCTGCATGCACTCGCAAAGAACACAGTGATGATCAAAGAGCTGCAGGATCTGCTGCGCTATCAATATGAACAGATCGATTTTATAGACGAACCCGTTCCACTCGGTTTTGACTGCCCGCTGGACCTCCATTGCAGCTATACACGCGACCAGATCCTGGTCGCACTGGATTTTCTTCAGCCAAAAAATATGCGGGAAGGCGTCAAATGGCTGCCAGAAAAACAACTGGATGTGTTCTTTATCACCCTGAACAAATCCGATAAAGACTACTCACCGACCACCATGTATAAAGACTATTCCATCAATGAATCCCTGTTTCACTGGCAAAGCCAGAGCACCACATCAGCCACCTCCAGCACCGGCAAACGCTATATCCATCACCGCGAACGCGGCAGCAGGATCCTGCTCTTCGTGCGTGAGTTCAAAACCGACCCCCTCACCAGGGCCGCCGAAGCGTACACCTTTCTCGGCACAGCGACCTATGTCACCCATGAAGGCAGCAAACCGATGAACATCACCTGGCGCCTGGACCGGCCGATCCCTGCGAAATTCTTAAAAAAGACCAATAAACTCATGATCGGATGACCTGTATGAAAGGAGATCGTACCATGACCGAAGTTGTTGCCGCCCTGATCCGGGATAAAGAAAAGATCCTGATCTGTCAGCGTCCCGCCCACAAAGCCAGAGGCCTCCTCTGGGAATTCGTCGGCGGAAAGGCAGAACCCGGAGAGACGAAGGAGCAGGCGCTTATCCGCGAATGTCAGGAAGAACTTGCCATCACCCTGAACGTCGGCAAAGTATTGATGGATGTCATCCATCAATATCCGGACCTGACCGTTCATCTCACCCTCTTTGATACCACCATCGAAAAAGGGACACCACAGCTGCTGGAACATCATGCCATGCGCTGGGTCACCCTCGAAGAACTCGATCAATACAGTTTTTGTCCCGCCGACCAGGAGATCATCGACATATTACACGCACGTGATCATGACTGACCCTCCCAAAATGTCACGAAAATGTTTCAATTGTTACGAAACTGTGTTTATTAGCACTCTCCTCTTGCGAGTGCTAATAAAGCGTGCTATCATATAATCGTACCAAGAGAGAAGGAACCGAAGGGGCTCCTCCCCATCAGGGCATAAGCTATAAAAGATATGTTCAAAGAAATGGAGGAATGACTTATGTTACCTAGACTTTTTGGTGAAGATCTGTTTGATGATTTCTTTAACGACGATTTTATGATGCGCCCATTCCGCAGCACGACCCAGTATCAGCCGGTGATGAAAACGGATGTGCGTGAACTGGATAATGCCTACGAACTCGATATGGAGCTGCCGGGCTTTAAGAAGGAAGACATCAGGATCGACCTGAAGGACGGTTATCTGACTGTCAGCGCAAGCCGCAACGTGGACAACAGTGAAAAGGACGACAATGGCAAGTACATCCGCCAGGAACGTTACGTTGGCACGACGAACCGCAGCTTCTATGTCGGCGATATCAAGCCTGATGACATTGGCGCCAAGTATGAAGACGGCGTGCTCAGACTGACTGTGCCAAAAGAACAGCCAAAGGCTGTCCCAAGCGGCACCACGATCGCGATCGAATGACCGGCGATAGGATGACGAACCCTCCCACCCATTGACATATAACCACACACCCCCTTTATACCGAAAACGGCCCTTCGCCTGAGCAGAGCGAAGGGCCGTTTTGGTGTTCATGAAAGGAATCAGCGGGGCGGATGGTCAGGCCTTTGCGATCTTTTGCAGGACTTTGGCCATCTCCGGCGCATCCTCACGGATGATGCCGGCGATGTCGGCGCAGAGATCGAGCAGGGCATTCTCGCAGATCATGTTCTGTGCGTAGCGATCGTAATACTGGCGGTTCTTCTGCATGACGCGGGCGAGGTCGATGCGCTGGATGTTCCAGGCGGTGACGGTCTTGTCAAGGATGGTGAAGGTGTAGAAGGTGCCGCTTAAGGTGCCGTTGTCGAGGCGCTGGGGCAGCTCACCATGCTGGGCCAGAAAATCTCTGAGCGCGGTCTGAAGGGCTGGCAGCTTGTCGGCGGCACAGGTCCCCAGCTCTTTCTCTTCGGCCTGGTCTTCCTGACCAAAGATGTAACGCTTTCTGATGATGCGGCCATCCTCATCGATGGCATGGATGATCCCTTCTGATTCGCCATAGCAGGCGAAGGCGGGACCTGTATGATAAGAAAATAATACCATGGTCGTTCCTCCTTCTCTGAAAGATCTTTGTATCTCCATGATACACGATGTCGGCGCTGACGAAAAGAGCACAACGCAAAAAGCCCTCAGAAAAACTGAAGTGACCCCAAAAAGTTAGACAGTATTTTTGTGAAAAAAATTTTTCAAGCAA
>CAUDRX010000123.1 GCA_958451915.1 uncultured Peptococcaceae bacterium | reverse complement strand
TCGCCTGAATAAATATCTAATAATGCACTTAGATAGCATTCTGTCATAGCTATACTAGACATCAGGCGTTGCTCTTCCTGTGGCACATGCGCCCAAAACTTATCTTTTAACATAAAGAAATAAAGGAAATCTGACCCCGTAAATTTTGCGGGCAAGTCGTCGATCAAATGATTGCCTCCGATCTCTAGATCTTTATCAAGCGTATCTATGAATAATTGACGTTCTTTCTCCGTATTCATCGGTGTCATCCCCCTTTTTACAAACCAAATATATTCTATCATATGCGGTAGAAAAAAAACAGAACATAGCGTTTAGAAATTACTTTTGTCCATGATATATTCCGTTTTTGCCAGCCTTTCAAGCGACTCAATAAGAAAATACGTTTGTTCAAGCGTCTTTCCACTCACCACTACACCGTGTTTTTCCAACACACAAGCGTGAACTTCTCGCTGCATACGTGCACCTACCGCATCTGCTAATTCCTGCGAACCAGTTTGAAGATAAGGAATAACAGGTACTTTTCCAAGCGATGCCTCAGCTTCCATGAGAACATCCGTCTTCACCGGCCTGCCATTGCGATAAATTGCTGTTGCATACAGCGGATGTGCATGAATGATGCAAGAAATCATTGGATTCTTGTCATAGATCGTCAAATGCATTTTTAATTCGGAACTTGGCTGTCGGTCACCGTAGCGCTTATTGCCATACAAATCTACCAAGATCAGATCATCTATCGAAACCATATCCTTGCAGAGATGCGTTGGCGTGACCAGGACGAGATCATCAAATCGCATTGAAACATTGCCATCATACGCACATACAAATCCATTCTGATATAATCGATGACAAACATCAAGAAAGGTATCCAGATGCTGTTTGATCTCAGGAAAGCAATCTGCAATCTTCATTCAAACATCTCCTTTTTAAAAGGCGGCTTTAAAAGACCACTTTCAGTAATAAATCCAGTAACATTTGCAACAGGTGTACAATCAAATGCAGGATTGAGGATTTCCGCTTTTTCAGCAACCATTGGTCTTTGATACCACATTGTCCGAATCTCGTTAGGGTTTCGATGCTCGATCGTAATATCAGAAAACGTTTCCGCACTAAAGTCGATCGTTGTCGAAGGTGTACAAACATAGAATGGAATATTGTGCTCCCTTGCCAGCAGAGAGAGGGAATAAGTGCCAATCTTATTTGCAAAATCGCCGTTTACTGCAACTCGGTCACAACCAACGAAGATTGCATCTACATGATGCGTCGCCATATACCATCCAACCATATTGTCGGTAATCAATGTCGTCGGAATATTATTATAGGTCAATTCGAAAGTCGTAAGCCGAGCGCCTTGCAGAATCGGACGTGTTTCGCAAGCAACAACAGCAACCTCTTTTCCACGTTCCACAGCTTTATAGACTGGGGCCAAAGCTGTCCCATAACGATTACTCGTTGCCAGTGCCCCCGCATTGCAGTAAGTCATTACCACGGCATGCTCAGGCAAAAGCTCACTGCCAATCATGCCAATGTGTTCACTGATACTCTCATCTTGTTTTTGTAAATGTTTTGCACGATGCAATAAACAATGCTGGGCTTCAGATACGTTATCGACTTCCAAGATCCCATTGACCAGATAATCTACAGCATTTTCCAAATTTACAGCGGTTGGTCGTGCATTTTTCAGATAACATTTTGCCCGTTGCATTTCCTTTTGAAATGATTTCACATCTTCAGTCCGTAAGCTGCGGGCATACATTGCCAATCCGTATCCGGCAGTCACTCCGATCAACGGCGCACCTCTTACAACAAGCGCCTTAATTGCCCAATATACTTCTTCAAGGGTATGAAGTGATAGATACTCAAGTTTTTCAGGCAAGGCCCTCTGGTCAATCACAATAATACGGTTATCATTCTCATCGTATTGGATCGGAATAAGCGCTTCCATCGCTTTAGCCTCCAATCTCAGAAATAAGCTCTGAAATAATACCTTTAAATACTGGCTGTGCTTTCCTACCAGCCTCCAGTACTTCTTACTCGGTCAATCTTTGATTGAGAACGCCTGCAGCCATATTACTTATCAAAGAGATCCCACAAATCCGCATACCAAGCTGGCGAGCCGCAATGACTTCCGGAACGGTTGACATTCCAACAGCATCTGCTCCCAATACTCGAAACGCTCTGATTTCCGCCGGCGTTTCATAACTCGGTCCAGTCACGCCGATATATATACCGCTGTGCATTTTGATCGGATACCGTTTAGCGATCCTTTTTAAGCACTCAATGTATTTTCTGTCATATGCGAACGTCATATCAGGGAATCGTTCCGTTCCCTCAATTTTAGGACCGATAAGCGGATTATTACCCATAAAGTTGATATGATCTTCAATAATCATAAAATCGCCAGCCCGATAATCTAAATTGATACCTCCGGAAGCATTTGTAACGATCAAAGATCGAATTCCAATCTCATGCAAGAGGTGGATTGGTTTAACGATATCCTGCATCGCATAACCCTCGTAATAATGCAAACGACCCTGCATCGCAACAACAGATGCCCCAGCAATCTTACCCAGCAAGAACTTTCCGACATGCCCCGGCGCTGTTGATTCGCGCATGCCTTCAATATCTTTATAGGCAACCTCATCTTCAATCTCCATTATCTCTCCGATGACCTCATTCAAGCCGGATCCCAAGATCAAACCGATTTGCGCTTTGTTTTTCCACTCAGAAATATTCATGATCATTTCTCCTTATAAAAGAAAGCGCACTTTTGTGCGCTTTCGAAATTATATTTTCAAATGCTTACGAACTGCAAATACACTGCCCACTGCGCCTAAAACAATACCAACGACAACATTTGCAACAATAAGAACTATCATCATCATATTGTTATTAAGTAACGGAAGGAATGGAAGATTTGTGCTGATGTATTCATAGATGTGTCCGTATCCCCAACATACAAAAATGCCTGCGCCCAAAGCACCAAAAGCCCCCAGGATGATTCCTTCGATGAAAAAAGGCATGCGGATAAAACTATTTTTCGCGCCGACCAGTTTCATGATCTGTATCTCATCTCTTCGGCTATTGACCGTTAGCTGGATCGTAATATTGATCAGGAATAACGTTGCAATGATCATCAAAGCTATAACCAGGATTCCAACCACAGCAGCTGATTTATTGAAACTCACCACGTTATCAACGAGATCTTGTCCATAATTGATGCTTTCAACAATCTCTTCATTTGAGATCATCTTAGCAATCGACTCGATATTTTCAGGCTGATCCACAGTAATCTGGAAAGAATCCGGAAGAGGATTGTCGCCCGCCAAAGAATCCTTAATGTCAAGATCTTCACTTGACATCTGTTGATCCAGAGATTCAAGCGCCTCTTCCTTACTGATATATTCTACACTCGTTACATGTTCAGTTTTTTCAAGTTTATTGAGAAAAGCTGTATTATCCTCAGGATCAGAAGGTTGCTTCAAGAATGCAACGATCTTCAATTGTTCTTCAATGTCTTTCGTTGCGTTGTAACTATTAGCCGCTACCAGTGATGCTACACTTAAGAGGGTAAGAGTGATCGCAATAGTAAGGATTGTTAAGAAGGAGAACAGTTTGTGCCTGGTGATCTGGCGAAAACTATCTCGCAGGGTGTATTTCGTTTTTGTCAGAAACATCTAACCAATATCCCCCATTCTCACTATCTCTTATAATATGTCCGTCAGATAATGTCACAACACGATGAGGGTGCTTATCGACGAGCAATTCATCGTGTGTTGCCATAATAACCGTTGTACCAATCTCGTTGATCGCTTCAAACAGTCTGAAAATCTCTTCCCCATGCTTGGGATCCAGATTGCCCGTCGGTTCGTCTGCGATAACGATCTGCGGCTTATTAACAATTGCTCTAGCGATCGCTACCCGTTGCTGTTCCCCACCTGACAATTCGTGCGGATAGTGGTCTTTGCGATCAAGCAATTCGACAAACTCTAAGGCTTCGCGGGTACGTTTTACCACCTGCTTATGCGGCAATCCAATACACTCACAAGCAAATGCGATGTTTTCATACGCAGATCGATCAGCGAGCAACCGAAAATTTTGAAATACAAATCCAATTTTACGGCGATAGTATGGTAGACGACGTTTTTTTATCTTTCCGATATCCACCCCATCAACACGTATCGTTCCGGAAGTTGCTGACAATTCTCTGAGCAACATTTTCGCAAAAGTGGATTTTCCTGCCCCACTTTCACCAACGATATAAACGAATTCTCCAGCATCGATTGACAGATTGATGTCAGCTAAACCAATAGTGCCATTTTTAAATACATGGCTTGCATTGGTAAATTGAATCATGACCTCATCTCACTCCAAATGCTTATTTCAAGATCTCTTTTAAGCGATACATTGCTTCTTTAGTCCGTTCAGGGGTGTTGAAAGCAGTTAAACGGAAGAAACCTTCACCATTCTTCCCAAAGCCTTCTCCTGGTGTACCAACAACCTGTGCTTTCTCAAGAAGAAAATCAAAGAATTCCCAGGAGCTCATATTGTTAGGGCATTTCAGCCAAATATACGGAGAATAATGCCCTCCAGTGTAATAGATCCCGAGATCATCAAGGGTATCCGTGATAATCTTTGCGTTCGCCTTATAACCAGCAATGTTTTCCATAACTTCAGCATAACCTTCTTCTGAAAAGACAGCTTCAGCTGCTTTCTGAACAATGTAAGGTGTCCCATTGAATTTCGTCGACTGCCGTCTAAACCACATGTTCTTCAAAGACTGGCCATCACGGACCAGCTCTTTTGGAACAACAGTATAGCTGCATCTGGTCCCCGTAAAGCCCGCAGTCTTGCTAAGAGAAGCAATCTCAATGGCACAGGTTCTCGCACCTGGAATCTCCATGATCGTACGTGGAAGGTCTGCACCTGCTGCGAAGACTTCATACGCGCTATCAAAGAATATCACAGCATTCTGTTTATTTGCATAGTCCACCCAAACCTTGAGTTGTTCCTTATTATAGCAAGCCCCTGTTGGATTATTTGGCGAGCATAAGTATATAATGTCAGGTTTTTCTGTAGACTCCAGATCTTCTGGCATTGGCAGGAAATTGTTACCTTCATTCGCATTCAAAAAGCTAACTGGCCGCCCATCCATCACATTAGTGTCAAGATAAACAGGGTATACAGGATCAGGAATGACCACGTGACAATCTTTCGCAAAGATATCCAAAATGTTAGCAATATCGCTTTTAGCACCATCGCTGACGAAGATCTCATCTGCATCAACTTTTGCGCCTATTTTTTCATAGTAGCCTGCCAGTGCATCACGAAGGAATCCGTACCCTTGTTCTGGGCCATACCCCATAAAAGACTCGGCTTTTGCATTTTCATCAACTGCTGCGTGCAAAGCCTCAATGACACTTTTTACGAGCGGTTTCGTCACATCACCGATACCGAGCTTGATGATATCTGCATCTGGATGTGCTGCAGAATAGTCATTAACCTTCTGAGCTACAGTAGAGAAGAGGTAATTATTCTTGAGATTGGCGTAATTAGTATTAATCATTTAAAACTATCCTTTCTTTCCATTTATTCAGGGTACATTAGTTGTATTCTTTTCCCATGAAGCGCAATCGTTACTTCTTCGAATTCTCCGGCATACTCGCCATCCAATGTCCATGGTAACGGCTTTGCAGAAGTGATCTTGAATTTTTTCCCTTTAATGCTTCGGATACAATCATTATCATATTGGCGTACCTTTATGGAATGAACCAATTTCTGAAAATCAAGAGGCGTTACTGGACTGCGCATTAGAGTCAATTCAAATTTTCCGTCAGTCAAAAGAGATTTTTGTGTATCTTCAAACTGTAAAAAACCACCTAAAGATTTTGAGTTCGAAACGGCTACCATAATGAAATTGCCTTCGATGATCTGCTCTTCATCGACCTCAATCTTTAAAGAGAAAACATCCGAAAGATCGGTCAATTTGCGCGATGCTTCAAAATAATAAGCATATTTTCCCAACAGATTTTTCAGATACTGCGGTGTCCCATAGGAGACCTCTGTAAAAGCCCCAGCTGCTGCGACATAACTGAAAATCGTACCATTAAACATCCCGAAATCATAATCATGCGGTACGGATTCCAGGACAGTATCTGCTGCCATCTGAATGTCGTTCGGAATACCTAACGAGCTTGCAAAATCATTAACCGTTCCTGCCGGAATACACGCGATCGGGGCGAAAGATTGCTCTGAATCTGCGATCCCACGAAGGATCTCATTCAGCGTACCATCTCCCCCACACGAAACGATCAGATCAAACCCCTGCCCATTTTCGCGGATATACTCGGTAGCATCATTGGCCTTCTGCGTAATGTATACTGTTGTGATATAGCCACGAGCATTAAACTTGCTAAGGATATCGATCAAGTTCTCTTTGATCGCCATCTTTCCTGCATTCGGATTAACAATAAACAGCACCTTTTTCATGTTAATCTCCCCCTGCATTTTCCTGTTTTGCACGCGATAGAAGTGCGCTGAATTTTTCAAAAGGGACTTCAACATTACTTTCGAAGAATCGCACACGTACATTCAACGGTCGTCTCTCAGACTCATCATTAACGACCATTGTTGCCAGATAATTGACCGTTCCACTATTGCCATCGATCACAGGAATTTCTCGGCCAGTTAAATTTAACACAATGTGCTTAATAAGTGTTTTATAAAAGGTAAAATGTGTACAACCCAGCACGACCGAACCCGCATGAGCCAGATCACATTTTAAGAAACAATCCTTAAGATATCCCTCTACTTCAGGACCGGAGAAAACACCATTTTCAGCAAATTCAACCAGTTGTTGTAACGGCACTTCTTCTACACGATCATCAACGCCTAATTGATGGATCAAACGATCAAGTTTTTCGAGTTTTAAAGTCAATTCTGTTGCGGTAACAATGATCTTCTGATCGTTCTCTGCAGAAATCACTTTTGAAGCCACTTTAACAGCTGGCTCCATTCCTAAAATTGGAAAATCATACTTAGCTCGCAGATATTTTGCTGCCGCACTCGTTGCTGTATTGCAGGCCAAAACGATGATATCTGCGCCCTG
>CAUDRX010000122.1 GCA_958451915.1 uncultured Peptococcaceae bacterium | reverse complement strand
TCGGCCGCTCCTTGTCATCCTGCTCTCACTGTCTCATCGCAGCAGTGTCTTTACCTCGCTGTGCATCATCTTCTGTGCACAGTTTGCTGATGTTGTGACGATGGGCGTTACCACTCATTTTGCCAATGTCGTGCCAAGCGTCGTGCCATTTATGATGGTGGGGGCGATCCTTGGCGGCAGTCTGGGCGGCTCTATCCTTGCATGTATGAATGAAAAATACCTCGACAAGATCTTCATGGCGACGCTTACGATCATCCTTTGCCTTAATGGTTTCAATCTTCTGCGTCATCTGTTCTTTATGGCGTGAGGCTGGCGGTGAGAGCATCGACAGAAATTTTGGAAAATGATCCTGAGATTAGTATTTATTATCATTTTATCTCTTGCGAAAGTCTTTCATCATGTCTTACAATGGGATTATCAAGTTTACAGAACAAAGGGGGCCTTTGTTATCATGGCACAGACTGTTTTAGTCATGGGTGGGACTGGCTTTTTAGGCAACAACCTGGTCACCCATCTTTCGCATAACGGATACCGCTGCATTGTCAAAACGCGGCATCCGGAAGCGCATTATGATTCTCTTAACGTCAAATATATCGCGCATTTTTCAGAAATCACCGAACAGATCGATACGGTCGTGCATCTGTCAGGGGTCCCGGTGAGTGTCAAGCGCTGGTCCAAGTCTTTTCGTGAAGAGATCGTCGAGACCCGTGTGCGGCCGTTACGCAACCTGCGCAAATGGATGGAAGGTTTGCCTGAGGCAGAGCAGCCTAAGCTTCTGCTCGTTGCTTCGTCTTCTGCCTATTATGGCATCGGCACCACCCGGCCGACCCATATTTTTGATGAAGATGGTCCGGCCGGTAAAGATTACTATGCCAAGATGTTTGTTGAGATCGAAGCCCAGGGCCACGCCATGGAAGATATCTTTGACCGCGTTGTCATCCTGCGCACTTCCAATGTGCTTGGTATCGGCGGCCATGTTTTCCATCAGATCACCAAACCGATCAAGTCGGGTTTTTCCGGCATTTATGGTTCTGGTGAGCAGCCATTTCCATGGATCCATCACCAGGACTGGACGCGCGTTGTCACCTTCCTTATCGAGCATAAAGGCGGAAACCATTGCATTTACAACCTTGCTGCACCAGCAATGAACCAGCAGTATGAGTTTGCGGGGCTCGCCGGCAGTTTTATAGGCCAGACCCATTCTCACGCCGCGCCAAAAGCACTGCTCTATCTCTGGTGGGGGAAACTCCGCGCTGACACCCTCATGCGTGGGAACTACATTGAACCACGTAATATCCTTGATGAAGGTTTTACTTTTCGTTTTAACAACCTTTACGAAGCCATGGATTACATCTTTTAAAGGCGAATGTAAAAAGCCGTTTCCAGGAAAACACCTGAGGAACGGCTTTTTTGCGTGGTCAGAGAATGGTGCTGCCGATCCTGATGACAGGATCATTCTTTTTGGGGACGTATTCCGGCAGCTGATGTAAAAATGCAAGAACACTTTGTGAGGGTTCTTTGGCATAAACAAAACAATTAAAGGTGATCAGTGGTTCGTTGAGTTTGAGGAGTACAAGATCTTTCAAGTGTTCGTGGTCGATGAATTCCGGGTCGGCGAAGATCGAGTTCATTACCCCGATGCCGATATGGGCACGGATCGCCTGCGCCCATTGCGCGAAGGAAGAGATGGTCATGGAGATCGTCAGATCAGGGTTGTAGCGTTTGAGCAATGGGATCAGAGGCGCAGTGCCGATGTCACCGGCACAATAATCGACAAGCGGCATCTCTAATAGTTTCTTCAGAGAAATGCTCTTTTGGGAAGCAACAGGCGAATCTTTTGGGACACAGGCGTAGTAATAGTTTCTGTTGAGGATCTGGTAAGAAAAATCGTCTGCCTGATCAGGCAGATAGGCTGGGATGATTTTTTCGCCGTCATAAGGAAGGATGAGTCCGCCAACGGTTGATGCTGAGATATTGCTCAGCAGATTTTTGGCAATGCTTAATGTATTACGTTGCACAAGTGCGATTGAAATGTTGGGATATTGCTGCTTGAATTTACTGATATAGAATGGCAGGATGGATTCAAAGAATACTGGTGCGACATAAAAGGTCAGTGCGCCGGTGATCGTTGAAGGCAGTTGCTTGACATGATTGATTTCATCTAAAAAATCGTGGTAATTATCAATCGTAGATTCAGCAAATCTTATAAATAGTTTCCCGTCTTCTGTTAATGTGATCCCTTTGTTTGAACGATGGAAAATCTGGATATTGAGTTCTTCTTCGAGACTCTTTACCGCCGAACTTAAAGCCTGAGGCGTGATAAAGAGATGCTCTGCAGCGGCTTTCATGGAATTATGCCGATGGATCTCCAGAATGAAAGCAAGTTGTTCGATCCGCACGAGTGGTTCCCTCCTTATGAATGATCGATCATCAGATATTAAAGGTGTTGAGTGTATTGTAACATACATTGACAGGAAATAATACATAATCACTTGATATAATCATAGTTTGTAACTAATAAAAAATGATTTTATTAACCGAAACATAAGCAAATTGTTGCTTATGTGCAGATGGTTGAAAACGCGGTAAGATAACACCATAACAAGTCGCGACGATAAAGATCAGTTTTTGGTCAAAAAAGAACAGGAGTGTGAATGTTATGGATTTACAGCAAGTCATGAATAGTCCTGGATTATGGATAGCCTCAAGTTTCATGGTCATCTTCATCCTTGCTTTGGCTGTTCGTTACATGAGACTGTCGTTGAAGCACGCCAAGGATCTCGGTATCTCAAAAGAACGCTATAGCTCGGCGATCCGTTCTGCGGCGATCACGAGTATCGGGCCTTCTTTGTCACCAGTCATCGTTCTCTTGTCAATGGTCGCTGTTGTCGGCGCACCAACGACCTGGATGCGAATGAACGACGTCGGTGCCGCAAGAACAGAGTTGTCGATCGTTACGATGGCTTCTGGTCTTCTGGGGATCGATCCAAGTTCAGCTGAATTTGGTGTTGAAGCATTTTCTTATGCTGTCTGGGGCATGGCCCTCAACAACTTAGGCTGGTTCGTTGTTGCTCTGGTATTGACACATCGCATGGGACAGGCTGTTGACTTCCTCTATGGAAAATATGATAAGAAATGGATCAATATGTTGATGAGTGGGGCTACATTCGGGGTAACTGGTTATCTGCTCTCGAATCAGATCGTTACAAAACTGCTCGTTGCAGATGCGACGGTACTCAGCAAACTTTCCGGCCTTCTTCCGGCTTTGGTCGCAGGGCTGGTCATGCTCCTGATCAGCAAATATGTCAAGAATCAGCGCCTGCAGGAATTGGCATTGGGTATTGCGATGCTGGCAGGTATGTTCGCCGGGCAGCTGATCTACGGTTAAAAAGGTGCGGAAGGCACTATGACATCATGCGAAAGGATGTGCAAAGTATATGGATTACAAACAAAGGATCATTCGATCGGGGCAGATCGCGCTCATCATGTGTATCATCGCAAACTTTATTCCGGCACTCTATCTGTGGATCGCCCACGGCATCATGCCATCGTTTCAGGATATCCTGCAGATCTGGCTTTTGGCAGCGGGTGCTTACGCGGTCTCCTGGATCGTTCAGCCGATCGCTTACTTTGGGGCGATCGGGACAGCAGGGACCTATCTCTCCTGGGTCGTTGGCAGTGTCGTTGATATCCGCCTCCCGGCAGCGCTGATGGCGCAGAAGATGGCGGATGTAGACCCTAACTCTGAGGAGGGGGAATGCATCTCAACGATGGCGATCGCAGTTTCAGTGTTCGTTTCTGTCGGTATGATCACTCTCTTCACGATCATTGGGGTACAGATCATCCCATATTTCCCGGCATTTATCACGGGTTCCTTCGATTATATCCTGCCGGCACTCTTCGGTGCTGTTTATATCAACCTGGCAAAGAAGAATATGCGCATGGGGATCGGCACATTGGCTGTAGCGATCGTGCTTTTGATCCTTATGAGCTTCACCAGCGTGCCTGGGGCTTTGGTCAACCTTCTGGTCGTCATCCTTGGGATGGTCGTTGCACGTGTTGTTTATGTCAGTGATCGCAAAAAAGCAAATTAATATTGGCACATAAAAATCATTGCAAAGGAGTGCAAGTTATGAACAAAGAAGATGTACAAAAGATCGTGGAAGGCTTTAATACAGATGACACGATCGCGTTGACACAGCAGATGATCCAGATCCGCAGTATCGACCCACCGGGAAATGAAGCTGAGATGAGCGAATTTGTCAGAACCTATCTGGAGCAAGCTGGTGTCGATGAAGTGGAAGCCATTTCAGTCGAAGGACTGGCCCCGGAACGAAAGAACATCATTGCCCGCATCAAAGGGACTGGAGAAGCAGCCCCATTGATCTTCTCAGGACATATGGACGTTGTTCCTGTCAGCGAACGCGAATTGACTCAGTGGGAATGTGACCCCTGGAAAGGTGAGATCCGTGAAGATGGATTTATGTGGGGGCGCGGCTCTTCTGACATGAAGGGCGGACTCGCAGGGGCGCTGACCGCTATGAAATACCTCAAAGACAATGGCATCGTGCCACCGGGAGACATTATCCTTGCGGCATCCGTTGATGAAGAAAATCTGATGCGCGGCGCCAAAGCCATGGTCCATTACCCACAGCTGCAGGATGCAAAAGGCATCATCGTCTGTGAGGGGACAGGGCTTGAACTGATCGCAGAGAGCCGCGGCCGCACCTGGGCAGAAGTGATCTTCGAAGGCCAGAGCGCTCATGCTTCCCTTAAAGGTGCTGGCAACAATGCCATCGTTCACGCGCTGGAATTTGCCCGCCGGCTCTATGCAACGGAGATCCCGTTTGAATACCATGAACTCCTCGGGGAATTCTTCTGGCAGATCAATGTGATCCAGGGCGGCGTTGAACCGGCAATGGTACCAGATAAATGCGTCGTCACAGTCGATGCACGTTTGGTGCCAGGCGTCACTCCGGAACGCGTCTGGTCGGAAGTGCAGAAGATCATTGATCAGATGCACGAAGAAGACGAAAAATGCGTGGCTCATATCAATCTTCTGGAGGCACGCGAGCCATGGGCAACAGATATCAATTCGCCCGTCGTTGATCTCGTGCGCGGCAGTTACGATCTGTTACAGATCCCAATGGGCCGCCGCGGGCAGAAAGGGACAACTGATGGAACCTTCTTGCGCCGCATCGGGATCGATACCGTCATGGTCGGACCTGGCGACTCAAAATACAACCATAAAGCAAATGAAAAGGCGCCAGTAGAATTTATCCGCAATGCAGCAAGATTGTACCTGACGATGATGCTGACAAACACCCTGAAATAAAAAAACGGCAGCGATTCGGTTTTTGGCACCTAAAAATACAGTGAGAACGATGGATCGGTCAGATCGGAAAGATCGGTCCATCGTTTTTTGGAAGAGGGCAGAAAGGGGGTTATAGTGATGGCTGATAAAGGCAGAGATACAGAGGTGTCACTGAGCACTTATAAGAAAAAAGACTATCGGTTCAATAAAAAGAATGCCTTCATCTTTGTTCTGGCATTGGCGGTGATGACGGTGATCATATTATTGCCCTCTCCGCCGCTTCTTTATAACGGTGATGAAGTGATCGCACTTACACAGGAGGGGAAGACGGTCTTTGCTGTACTGGCATTTGCCGTTGTCTTGTGGATGACAGAAGCCATTCCGTTTTCTGCAGCTTCTCTGATGATGATCATCTTTCTGACCATTTTTGGTCTGTGTACTTTCGATGAAGGCGTCAATATGGGACTGGGAAAAGAAGTCATCCTGTTTTTGGCAGGCGCGATGGGAATATCTGCCGCCCTTACCGAGTCAGGTCTGGCTGAACGGATCATGCTCATTGTGCTCAATAAGGTTGGTGTTAGTACAAATCGTATCGTGTTCGCGTTTATGGCTATGGGAACCGTTATTTCCATGTGGGTGACAGATATGGCGGTGGCAGCAATGCTCCTGCCATTGGGGATCACGATCCTGCAAGCGGCAGGCGCAAAACCGCTTGAGAGCAACTTTGGAAGAGCTTTGATGATCGGTATTGTCTGGGGCTGTCTGATCGGTGGTGTCGCAACCCCTGCTGGTTGTGGCACCAATGTCGTAGCAATGGGCTATCTGCAAAGCCTGGCAAACGTAACCATCACGTTTCCGCAGTGGATGATCGTGGGCGTGCCAGCTTCGCTGCTGATGCTGCCCTGCGGTTATCTGCTGCTCGTGAAAGTGTTCTTTAAGCCAGAGATCCAGGCACTTCCGGTGTCGCCGGAACGGATCTCGGATCTCCTGAAAGCCAGAGGAAAACTGGATGCAAGAGAAAGGCATACGCTTATCATCTTTGTGTGTGTCGTGTTCCTTTGGATAGCCGGTCCACAGCTTCGGGAGGTATTTGGATTTCCGCTCTCAGATGCAGGGATCGCATTGCTGGGATTCTTGCTATGCTTCATGCCCGGCCTGACTGTTTTCGAAAAATGGCAGGAAGCATCAGATGCGATCGACTGGGGCGGACTGATGCTCATCGCAGGCGGGCTTGCAGCAGGAACCCTGTTGTCAGAGACTGGAGCAGCACGATACATCGCATGGGCCATGCTCAGTGGCTTGCAGGAATGGCATCCGATCCTGAGAGTTGTTCTCGTGATCGTTGTCGTGGAACTTATGAAGATCTTCTTTTCTTCCAATAGCGTGACAGGTGCCATTGTGCTCCCGCTTATCATTGCACTTGCGCAGGATCTGGATATGGCTCCCTGGTCTGTGGCAGGTCCGGCAGCGATCGCATCGTCCCTTGCATTTATCATGGTCACGTCGAGTCCGACGAACGTGATACCCTATGCTTCAGGATACTTTAGTATCAAAGACTTTGCAAAATCAGGCATCGCGATGACACTTGCCGGCGTGATCTGCGTGACAGCTTCTGTCGCGATCTTCGGCAATTTCAATGGCATGGATATCTTCAACATGTAGACTGGAACATACAAGTTTCACTCATACACTTCCTTCTTTTTCTGCCGCAGCAAATGCAGCGGCAGATATTTTTTTGTAAAAAAAGATAAAAAAGGGGTTGACGAACCGAAAGGAAGAGAGTAGAATACATACTCGTTGGCGC
>CAUDRX010000121.1 GCA_958451915.1 uncultured Peptococcaceae bacterium | reverse complement strand
GCCAGGGTTGGAGCCCCAGGCCAGCTGTGGATACATTCTCTGGCCGCTCTCGTAGGTCAGCGCTGCCAGCTCACTGCGCACGCTTGGCGCCATCGCAATGCCGGTAACATCGTATTCGCCAGCCTGCACCGCTGCGATGCCCGCTTCGATGAGCGCATCCATGGTCTCGGTGCCAGCCTTGGTCACCGTCTTCACGCCGGCTTTGTCGAAGCAGTTGTTGCCGATGATTGCGCTGGCCTTGTCCTCGAATGGGTTGATGCCGTGGATGGCCATCAAGTCGAGGCCCTTGGCCAGCTTACGCGCCCAGCCTTCGCCGAACGCCTGCAGCACGCCGAGCTGGTACTCGTCGTTCTCGATCATGAACTCGCTGGACGTGCGCATGGTGTAGACCACCTTCAGCGGCGTGATCGTGCGGGTGGTGATGCTCGCAGACTGTGCCGGCTTTGCCGCGTTCTCAGCGACGATGCCGATCTCGTTGTCCATGTTGAAGACGAATTCGGTCTGCCCGTTGAATGGGATCGGCGTTGCGCCGGTCAGCTGTGCCAGGACGCTTGCGCCCTTGACCTGGTTGATCATCCCGTTCACGAGCTCAGAAGGGAATAAGCTCCCTTTGGAAAGTACAGTTGCCATAATTTATACCTCCTGTGTTCTCATGCTATTGAGTAGTGTCTGGTACGCTGCCGCTGTACCGGTCTTCGCCTGCGTTGGTTCTGGATTTGCCGCAGGTGCACCGGCTTTGCCAGCGCCCATCAGTTTTGTGAGTTTTTCGGCGTCCTCACGGATGGCTTTTTCATCGTCGCCAGTCAGGCGATCGGCAAGCTCGTAAGGCAGCCCCACTTCATGGGCGATCCGCGTTTTTACCGAGGCGGTCTCGTACCCACGCACTTTTGCGTTCAGACCATCGATCGTCGCCTTGCTCTCTTCGGCGGCCTGTCTTGCCGCTGCCAGCTGGTCGTTCAGCTCGGCCACCGCCTGCTCGTGCGCATCTCTGGCCACATACCCCGCATACTTTTCCTCGTACCGTTTGGCCAGTGTTTCGCGCTCGCGTTTCAGGCGTTCGCTGATCCGTGCATCAAATTCTTCCTGCGTGGTGATCGCTACAAAGTTTTCACTCATTGTCTATTCCTCCCATTTTAGCCGGATGGTATCCGTTAATAATCGATCTGCTGTGGTTTCCGTTCTTCCTTCGTTGATTCGCATGCCCAGTAGGCCAGGATGGCACTGTCAAGCAACGCAATCTCAATACCTTCCTTGAGCGCCTGGTAGCCGAAGCCACCGTTGGAACCGATGGCGCGTCGCTCACAGTTGGTCGCCGCCTGCACAAGCGATGGCTGCCCAGCATGACAGAGCTTCTGCTCGAAGAGCCCGCGCTCGAAGTCGGCATTGGCGGCGATGATCTGCTTCACAGTTGGCAGCAGTGGCTTTTTAAGTTTGGCGTCCTTCATGTCACGCACGAGTAGTTCCTGGCCGTTGGCACCATCCACGACCACCTTTTCCGCCTGAGCCGTGCGCAGGAAGTCGATGATCCAGGCATTGCCGGCGCGCACCGGTCGGCAGTCGATGGTCTCCACGAAGATCCGCCCGTCTTTCGTGCGTACGGCGATGGAGAGTGCTACATGCTCACCATCTTTGCCGTACTTGATGCCGCAGAAGAGCTTGCCTTTGAGAGCCGGCAGCCGCTTCACCTGCAGTGCGCCCCAGTCTGTCGCTGAGATCGCGCTCTTGAGGTTGTAGCGGATCCACAGGCCCAGGCGCTGAATGTTGAAATCCACATCGTCTGTGCCGATCTCCGCTGTGATGTCGCGTTCGCCGAATACCACGCCATAGGATGGATTCGTTTCCAGCCATGCAGCCTTGTCGTGCACATCTGTCATGGTCGGCACGCTCCACTCGGCCCAGCCTGTATCGACGGTGTTTCCTGCCAGCGCTTCATTGCGCAGCTTGGTGAATACCGTGCCGCTTGAGACAGGCGTCGGTGGTGTGCCACAGAAGAGCGTCTGCGGGTTCTTTGAATCTGTGACGATGTACTTCAGCGCGCTTTCCTGGTCGTCGGTGTACTCCTGCGCTTCGTCGATGATCAAGAGGTCCACCCCTTCGCCGAGACCGCCCTTTGACGTTCTCGTGCGATATTCGATGCGTCCGCCCGTGTCGATGAGTTCCAGGAGTTCCCTCCCAGACGCGCGGATGGATCTGTAAGGCAGCCCCAGCTTTTCGACAAAGCCCACGAGTTTTTCCCAGGCACCATGCGTGGTCGTCGTGCGGTGCGCTGTGTGCATGATGTGCTCGCCAGTGACGAGGCCCCAGAGCTCGCGCATGATGAGGATCTCGCTCTTGCCATTGCGCCGCGGCAGGCTGTAGCCAAACTTCACATGCGTCCACAGCCCGTCTGCGCCCACGCTCATGATGTCGTAGAGCATCAGCTCCTGCCACTCCTGCGCCTTGCGCCCTGTCAGGTTGTAAAGCTTCACCGCCTGCGCACCCTTCGTCTTTTCGTAAGGAAGCACCACCGACCGCGTGGGAGTCTGACGGCCATGTTCTGCCATACCGCTCCCTCCTCATTGTGCGTTTGGTGACCTGATCCTTCTCATACACATCCCTCCTGTTTTCGGGCATGAAAAACAGACCTTTTAACGACATGTCCAGGTCGACTTGTGCCCTTTATGGGTAGCGATTCACTGCCATATTGATTTTGAGCATGAAAAAACCACCCTCTCAGGTGGTTAAAATATAGAATATACGCTATAATAACTATGTTGTTGAACCCTATCGATCCCTCGAAAGGAGGTGATTTAATGGGTAAAGACCAACACGTTACTCCGCACGGGGATAAGTGGCAGGTAAAAGGCGCTGGTAATTCCAAGGCCACCAAACTGTTTGATACGCAGAAAGCTGCTGAGTCATATGCACGCCAAGTCGCAAAAAATCAGCACTCAGAGCTTGTCGTACATGGACGCGATGGCAAGATTCGCTCCAAAGACAGTTTTGGCAATGATCCGTGCCCACCTAAGGACACTGAACACTAACACTCATCCTCAAATTTAATACGAATCCTGTAGCCATCTGCCGGCGATAGAACATTGTCGATCGTTGCAATGGTTACAGGGTTTTTTTCATCCGTTTCTACCACAATGCTTCGCACATCGTTCGCCAGATAGTTTTTCTGCTCATCCATAACTTATCTCCTAGTATTGAACGCCTGGTTCCGGCTTGAATTCATCAATCCACTCTTCAAAGAACAAATTACGGCCGCAAGCTTTGCTGCGCTCCAACCGATCCAGGAAAATCTCATCAGTCTCTTCCCTCGGACTTAGCAATACTCTTTTCCCATTATCCACAAAAACAAAATTGGATGGCTCCATCCACGCACATTGATCTTCCGGATATTGTTGCCTGTACTTTAAAATTGTATCATAGTTTTTAATCACGGGATGCCACCTCCAATTTCTGTTCAAAGTATTTCAACGCAGTTGGGAAATATTGTTTCATTTCTTTGTAGCGCAGGTCATCAAATTGGGCTTCATACATATGCGCAAATGCTTCTTCTGCCACCACATCGCAAGATGTCCAATACTCTTTGGAATGATGTGCGCATCCCGAAGCTTTGTTGCCCGAGAAGGCACCCATAAGGTCCGACACTGCCGAATGCTTACGCATGTCTAATAGTTTGACGCCTATGAGAGTCTGTGCAATCTCTTCACGGTGGCCTTTTCGTACATAGCCCTCAACACACTTATTATAATCTTCTTCCAACAATCTGTAAAACTCTTTATCGTGCGACAGAAATCCAGCTTTAACATCAATCAGATGCCCATGTTCATGAAACCATGTTACACACGGCCCTCGCACACCGTCGATATCTTCTTGCCAGTTAAGCCGAATGGTTCCCGCCTTCTGGTTCGGAATGCCCAAATATGAATAGTCGGCAACAGCATTCTCTGGCACAAATTTATTAAACGCACGTTTAGCAGCATCGGAACCATGCGAGAACTTTGTCCTTACAGCCTTATAGTATTTCGCATCGATTTTCTCATCTTGGAGCAACCGCTTTGAAAATATTCCTAGATCTGAGAGCTGTTCGCGTTCCCCAACGCCCGCTAGCGCCTTTCTCGCGGCGATCTTCTCCGGCGCGCGGTCGTCGTTCGCCTTCACGGCCTTGCGTTGGGCAATCTTCTCGCGGTTCTCGGCCTTGGTGAGCTTCTTGAAGTTCTCCACGTCGTAGCGCTCGGTACTGGATACATACTCGATGCGGCAGTCACAGTAGGCGTGGCGTTTCCAGACGTCGTGGCCGGTCTTTCGCACATCGGCATAGTCGTAGGTGCCAGCCAGGTGTCGGCACCAGTCGCAGGTTTCGCGACCAGTGGTCGATCGGATGATCTTCACATCCAGCCCGGCCTTCGCCTGGAAGTCGGCGTTGGTCTGAACGGCGTCATCCACGACGCTGCGGGTGAAGTTCTTCACTGGCTCATCCAGCACAAAGGCCACATCGTCGTAGCGCTCAGCGTTTGCGACTTTGTTCTTCAGGCCATCGATGCGGTCCTGGTTGAGCGCTGGTTTCTGCGCCTTGAGCTTCACGCCCTGGCGCGCGTTCTCGGCGTCAAGCGCCTGCACACTGGCCTCTGCGACAAGGTTGTAGTTGTTCACCAGCGGTTCGCCGATGACCTTCTGCGCGATGTTCCAGTACATGCGGCCGTTCGGCAGCACGTCCTCCGACACATGCCTGTCGTACACCTGCGAGAGGATCTCGCCGACGCGCTCGCTGTAACGCGCCACGTCCTCCATGGTCGCCTTGCCTCCGTTCAGGCGCTTCTCCAGCACACGGATGGTGATGTCCTCGTTGTAGGTCTGCTGGAAGTCGGCGGTGATGTCCAGCAGCAGATTGGCGCCAATATCCACCGACATATCACTCAAGCCCCGTCAGCCGGTGCAGCCGCTCTTCGCCCATGTAGCCTGGCACCGCCTGGTTGAGCTTGATCGCGCCATCGCCGATGAGCGAGAGCGTGGAAGCGTCCGGTTCGAAGATCGGTAGCCACTGTGGCTTGGTGAGATAGAGCTGCTGGCGTCGGTAGCGCTGGCTATCGCGCAGGCACGCTGCCAGGTAACCGGCGTTCAGGAAACCGCTGCCGAAGTTGCGCTGCGCCTTGCGCGCCATCAGGCGGAGCGTCTCGTGGCTGGCCTTGATGGCTTCTGCCGAAGATGGATTGTCGGTGACGAAGCCCAGGTCGTCCAGCGTGAGCCCTGTCTCGCCGGCAAAGAGTGCCGCGAACATGCGCAGCTGCTCGGTGTGCGGTGTCATGCTTTGCTGGCTGAACTGGCCCAACGTCGGGCTGTCGCCGTCCTCGTCCTTGGTGAAGCTCATCATCGCCGACATGGTGGCCTTCCACTTGTCCATGCGCTCTGCGTTCTCGCTGAGGCCGACCACGTACTTCTGCGGGTAGCTGTAGAACTCTGCCGCGATCTCCGACCGCTTCACCGTACGCATGGCGCTGCCGACGATGCTCATGCAGGCGCGGCTGATGCGCGAATGCCCGAACGGCCGCACCGCATCCGGCCGGTAGATGATCGGCACCAGGAGCGGCCAGTCCATGTCATAGGTCACCGTGTCCACCAGCTTGCCGCGCTGGTAGATCTCCGTGCGCCCTGGCGTCAGGTAGGCTTCTGCCGTCGGGTTGTGGTTGGCATCCTCCTCGATGATCGCGTAGCCCTCGGTGAGCAGGCCCGTGAACGGATCGATGATGCCCGTGGCGCGGCTGCCGTCCAGCACCTGCAGGCGTGGGTAGTCGTCGTCATCCTGCGTGATATAGATAAAGCAGCAGCTGGCAATCAGCGCACTCAAGATGGCGCTGTCGAAAAGTGTATCCGGGTTGTTCATCTGGTAGATCGTGTCGAGGTCGAAGTTGTCCTCGCGGAAACCATCAAACTGCAGCCGGTCTGCCAGGCTGTCCACGGCCCTGCCGCACCAGCCCAGCGTGCTCATCCAGCGACGCAGATCCGGCGGTGAGGAGATGCCGAAGTCGAACGCCTGATGCTTCATCTCGTAATACGAGTATCGCAGGCGCACACGGTGCTGCTTCACGCCCAGCCGTTGGCGCAGGTAGTCGATGCCGTATGTTTCAGCCATGTCATCACTCCCCTATCGCTGCCATGATCTTGTCGATGGCCCGCTCCTCCGTTGGCGCCATCTGCTCCTCCAGCGTCGCCAGGATCTTCTCCCGCGTCTGGATCGCCTGGATCTTCACCGCCGGCGTCGTCTTCTCGTCGTGCAAGATCTCCTCCAGCAGATCCAGATCCGCCCTGCGCGTCTCATTCACCTGTTTCTTGTCCATCAGCCTCCTCCTTTCTCCCCGCGGGGCTATCACTCGCGTGAATTTGTACAGTGGGCGCGGAATGCCAGGGCGACCGGCTAAGAGGGTCCCACGCCCCCACTTGAAAAATAAAATAACACTACTCAACCTCAGCCCTCGTAGCCTGTCCAATCCAACGACTGCGGCAGTACCCGGTTGCTGATCACCGTCTCCTCCTGCGCCTGCTCACTCGTCCCCAGGATCTTGTTGCTCTTGGCCCGATTGCAGCACAGATGCGCCAGCTGCAGGTTGGCCATGTCAGACGGATGACCACCCTTGTCCACCGGAATGATGTGATCGATGCACGCAGACAGCGGATGCGGAAAACGTAAGGATTTGTCCACAGGCTTGCCGCAGATGCCGCACACATCCTGCGTCTTCAGGATCCTCTTCTTGTTCTTTTCGAAGACGCTGCGATGCGCCGTCGTCCTGTCTGCTCTCGCCATGCGCTCACGCTCCCGTGCATAAAAATACCGCGCCTGACGAGACGCGGTTGAGGTATGCTTGAAAGGGATTGTCTACCATTTCCCCTGAACTTCACATATACATCATATCACAGATCCAAGTGACATTTAGTGACATCTTTTGCCTTCGCAGCAAATTCTACGAGCGCCTCGCCGTGGAGACGCAGCACCTGACGCACAGAATAGCCCGTCTCTTCCGCCACCTCATCCCAGGAGAGGCTGTCGCAGTAATACAGCGTCAGCACCGTGCGCAGCTCCGTCCGTTCAATGCGCATAATGATCGTCATCGCAGCGTGCCGATCCTGCACCAGCGCC
>CAUDRX010000120.1 GCA_958451915.1 uncultured Peptococcaceae bacterium | reverse complement strand
TGATGTTTGGCGTAACTTCACTGATATTGAATCTTACAATACAAAATATCTGCGCCTGCGTCCTGTCTTTGTTTTATTTCATTTGTGCAATGGAGGTGCGAAAGGCAGCAAAATATTTTGAAACAAATTGAGCAAACAAATCTTAGCAGGCTTCGGCCTGCTATTTTAATTTGGAGCCGCGACCTAAAACAAATTAAGCAAATATCTTTCGAGAAAAAAGGAAGTACCATATATTTTCACACCTTTTCTTGTAGAGGCAATATTGCGGGCGTGAATGGCTTACTGCATATATTCTTCAATGATACACTTCTTTTTTGCGTATAGTTAGTATGATGGCACAAGCATTGAAGATATTATCAATCGTATTTTTGACTCCAGCATGTGAGACTGCCAATACTCTTTAGGCTATCGACCATATACTTGCGTGGAATGAACAATATGCTACAATAAAAATAAGACAGCTTCATCGGATGGAGGGATAATATGGCATTGAAAAACTTGTTTGATCCTGAGGCAAGAGAATATGAGCGTATGGCGAAACAACATAAAAAGCTGTGGCAGTGGGGACTCGCGCATTTAAAGCTTTTCTCACCAATCGATATCGCAGATTTGGGCTGCGGCGACGGACGGAATGTATCGGCGCTGGCTCAGATGTTTCCGCTGGCTAAAGTAATAGGTCTGGATCTGTCGGAAGTTGCAGTGCGATTGGCAAGAGAACGAAACCATGCAGGCATTGTGACGAAGCGGTGTGAAATCATCCAGGGTAGCGTCGTTGCGTTGCCGTTTGCGAGCGAGAGTCTGGACTTGGCAACGGCATTTGAGACGGTATATTTCTGGCCAGGGCCTTTTGAAAGCTTTCGTGAAGTGTACCGAGTACTGATTCCGGGCGGCCTCTTTATGATTGTCAATAAACTAGACGGCAAAAAGCCAGAATGGGCAGATAAGTTCGATGGGCTTGAACCATATGACAAGCTCACCTTGATCAGCCTGCTCAAAGCAGCAGGCTTTAATGAATTCTCCGTGGATCAGAACGAAGAAGACTGGCTTTGCTTAATCGCACGAAAGTAAAATATTATCTATCTAATGAAAATGAAAGCGGAAAACGGTGCTGAGAATTTACTCAGGCGCACCGTTTTCCGCTTTTTTACGACAGTACTCACGCAAACGATCGTAGAAAGCTTTGACCGCTGGGGAAAAAGCCTGATATTTTTTTGTAACGATATATAGATCGACCGCAAGCTCCGGTGTAATTGGTCGGAAAGTCAGATTGCGACCATGAGTATTGACCAGGCGGTCAAGCGTAAATCCATACCCTACCCCGTGTTCCACGAGAAATGTCGCATTGTAAACTAAGTTGATCGTCGCAACGATTGGCAACACACTTGAATCATGTCCAAACCAGTCGATATCTTGATGGCCGACAAACATTTGATCCGCCATGATGATCGGCAGCGTCTTGAGCTGATCGATGTTCACTGCCTCCTGAGCTGTCAAAGGATCATCTGCGCGCATCAAAAGTCCGTACACATCCTTTTCGTGTAACGCAAGATAATCGTAACGCTCTTGACGCATCGGACCTAAAAGCAACCCCATATCGCAGAGACCCTTATCGATACGTTCTGTTACTGCATCGGCATCGCCACTAAAGAAGTGGAACACTACTTCTGGATGGTCCATATGAAACTCTTCCACCAGACCTGCAATAATGTCCATTGCCACCGTCTCGCCACAGCCGATTGAAACATCACCGAAGATTGTTTCCTCTTCACTTGTCAGAGCCGTTTCTGTTTGCTCCAACAACGTCACAATCTCCTTGGCACGATCACGCAGATAGATCCCTTCGTCGGTCAGTACCAGTCCTTGACGTTGACGCAAAAAAAGCGTCTTACCAATTTGTCGCTCCAAATCCTGCATCTGCTTGGAGAGCGTCGACTGGGAAATATACAGTGACTCCGCTGCCCTGGTAATGTTAAGTTCTCGACAAACCGCAAGGTAATATACAAGCAAACGTGTCTCAATCATATTCGACACCTCCTATAATCACATCATAACACTCGATATCATTCCTGTAAACGATAGAAACGCATGAAAAATAGCTGTTTGTCATTTATATTCAATCTTTCTATACTGAAACTAAGAATATACGAAAGGAGGATCATTGTGATTCCACAGATCAAACTAGCAAATGGCGTCGGTATTCCTCTGGAGGGCTTCGGAGTCTTTCAGATCACTGAGGCCGATTGCGAGCAGGTAGTCATTGATGCCATCCATACCGGTTATCGCCTCATCGATACTGCCAGTTCCTATCAGAATGAAGCAGCTGTTGGTCGTGCTATTTCATGCTGCGGTGTTCCTAGAGAAGAACTTTTTATCACGACAAAAGCTTATATTCAAGAGATGGGTTACGATAAGACTATGGCAGCATTCGAAAGATCATTGGCTAAGCTCGGTCTCGATTATCTCGATCTCTATCTGATCCATATGCCACTAGGTGATTATTATGGCAGTTGGCGTGCAATGGAGAAATTGTATGAAGACAGACGTGTACGAGCCATTGGTGTATGTAATTTTCACGCCGATCGCCTGCTCGATCTCTGCTACAACGCGCACATTCGTCCGATGGTCAACCAAATCGAACATCATCCTCATTACCAACGCACAGATGAGCTGGCCCTGATGCGTGAGCTGGATGTGCAGCCTGAAGCCTGGGCGCCATTTGCCGAAGGATTGAAGGGCATGTTTGCAGAACCTGTGTTGGCAAAGATTGCCGCCAAGCACGGCAAAACGCCGGCTCAGGTCATTCTGCGCTGGAATATTGAGCAAGGCATCGTGGTCATTCCAAAGACGGTGCATCCAAGCCGAATGGCGGAAAACATGAACATTTGGGATTTCTCTCTTGATGCTGATGATATAACGGTGATTGAAACGCTTGACAAACTTACGCCATCTATGCTTGACACTCGCGATGTTGCTGAGGTGCGCCGTGTCTACGATTATCTTAACAATCCTGTGTTGACAAGTCTCTTGTAAACACGTACAGAAATGGAGGAAAAATATGCTGAACATTGATGTAAATGGTATTACGCTACAGGTGAAACTGGTGGACAACAGTTCTGTGACAGCAGTAAAACAATTACTTCGTCATGGTTCATTGACTATTCCTATGAAAGATTACGCAAAGATGGAAAAGTTTGGCAGTTTTGGCGTACAGTTGCCGCGCAATGATGCCTACATTACCACCCAGTCTGGCGATGTGATTCTATCGGAGGGTAACCTGCTGGTCATCTACTACGCAACAAATACCTGGAACTTCACTCGTATAGGGCACATCATAAATTTCTCATCAGAGAAGCTGAAACAGGTCCTTGGCAAGGGGAGTATCACTGTAACATTAAGCCTTTCGGACGATGAAAAGAGCGCATAGAAAGAATAGAAATATATATTTGCACTTGCATGGATTATTATTGCGTGTTGTTTGAAGAGTGACAGGATAGCCGGATACTGGAAACATCGGCATCACCTGCAATCATTTCTCCATTTTCATTAACGGTTAAGTGGCCGTCAAGCATAATGGAGAATTTACGATGAAATAACGCTCTCACTGAGAAAGGAGCTCGCACAATGAAAAAAATACTTGCATTTTTGCTGTCGCTTGCTGTGGTCGTGACCTTTTCTGGCTGTAACAACGACGCTGCCTCTTCAGAAGCAATTGGTTCAGAATCGTCTTCATCGAGCGAAACGGTGTCTCTTCCTTAGGACGCGCGTATTTTGATTGCATACTTTTCCTGGGCGGACAATGCAGATTTAGCCGAGGAAGTGGATGCGGTGTCTTAGCCAAGTGTGGTGCCACCTGGAAATGTTCAGCAGCTTGCTGGCTGGGTACAGGAAGAGACGGGTGGGGATCTGTTTTCGATCCATGTTACCGAACCATATCCAAGTGACTGGGATGCCTGCCTCGATCGTGCCAACGAGGAATGCGGTCAGGATGCGCGTCCGGCGCTGGCTGAAAATGTTCGCAACATCGACGACTATGATGTGGTCTTTCTTGGCTATCCGAATTGGTGGTACGGTGTGCCAGTGGCGCTGTTAACTTTCCTCGAAGAGAATGACCTTTCCGACAAGCAGGTGTATCTCTTCTGTTCCCATGGCACCGGTGGACTGGCAGACAGTGTTGATATAATCAGCGAGGCGCTGCCAGATGCGACGATTTCCGACAACATCTTCGATTGCATCGAAGAGGATGCTGCCAATTCTCAGACAGATATCCAGCGTTGGGTCGCTGAACTTGGCTTTTGAGCGGGGCGTTTTCTCTAAGTATCAGTTAGAAAATCTTTAGAGGCTTCTCTTGACCGGTTGTTACCAACGGATGCTATCATCGGTTGTAACAATCGAAATCACCGAACATACGAAAGGGGATCAATTATGAACATCATCGTTTTGAAATCAAGCCCGAATATCCACGGTTCATCCAATCAATTGGCTGACGCCTTCATTTAGGGCGCAAAAGAGGCCGGTCATTCTGTAGCGGTCGTCAATGCTGCTCATGTTGATATCCACCCTTGTGGCGGCTGTGTTGCTTGTGGCTACGAGGGTCCCTGTGTACAGAAGGACGCGATGGAGGCCATCCGTAGCCAGATTTTTAACGCAGACATGATGGTTTTCGTCACGCCGCTGTATTATTACGGCATGTCCGCTCAGCTGAAAATTCTTATCGACCGCTTCTGCGCTTTTAACAGCAGCATCCAGCGCAAGCACATGAAGTCAGCCATGCTGGCCGCCGCCTGGAACAGCGACGACTGGACGTTCGAAGCCCTGGAGGTCCATTACAAAACCCTCGTGCGCTATCTCAATCTCGAGGACATGGGTACAGTGCTCGGACGCGGCTGCGGCACGCCACAGATGACCCGCCACTCTCGGTATCCACAGGCTGCTTACGCACTGGGCAAAGGATTGCAGTGAGCGTAGCATTATCTGAAAATCTACGAAAGGAGGCGACCCTGATGAAAAAACTGCGACGCATCACAGACAGGCTCATGACGCTGGTGTTGCTCTTTCTCATGGGCTATCAGCTATGGAGCGAGGCGGCACACGAATGGGCTGGAGTAGCGATGGTGCTACTCTTCCTGTTGCACCAGGTACTGAATCGCGGCTGGTACCGCAGTCTTGCACGCGGGCGTTGGACGCCGTTTTCCGCCTGGACCAGCTTCGCGTTGCGTGTGATGCAGGTAGTTGTCAATGTTCTCTGTCTGGTGGCGATGATGAGCCTGGCGGTCAGCGGCATGATGATGAGTACACATGTCTTCGACACACTCAATCTTCCGGGCAGCCTGAGTGTGGCGCGGCGGTTGCATCTGGTGGCGTCACACTGGGGATTTGTGCTGATAGCGCTGCACCTCGGGCTGCATTGGCGCATGGTCATCGACGCAGTCCGCAGACGCCAGCACCCAGCTGGGAGAGAAAAAACACCGATGATTCTGGCGCCGCTCCTGGCAACAGCGGCTGCTTTCTATGGCCTCTGTGCTTTCATCTGGAGAGGATTCCCGGACGTGATGTTGCTGCGCACGGAGTTTGTTTTTCTTGATTTCTCGGAGCCCGCGCCCCTTTTCTACATCGATATGTTTGCTATTATGGGCTTTTTTATCTTTCTTAGCCACTGCGGCAGCCAGTTGCTGCGACGAACATACACAGCGAAGGCGAAGAGTATCCACACGCAACTGGATAGGAAGACAACCTACAGCAACAACAGAGTTCAGAAGAGAGAGCCTTGAGACGATTATTCACCCTCAACACTCTGATGCTGCTTCTTATTGCACTCTGTGATCGATGAAACGACAGATGCTCCCGTCGTGTAAATGACAACAGACATCAGTGCGCAAGGACTGCTAGATATTTGTCACGCCCTGGACTTTACCATCCCCGACAGAGATGTAGCTTTCAAGATCAGCATCGGTGAGGATGACAGCAATTACCTGCAGCCAGATCTCATTGCTGACCTTGTGAAGAGAATGGACGCATAAATTTTACACGTGAAGGAAAGGTGGCTGATGCACAATGACGACTTTCGGACGACGCGTCATCTATATGCTCATTGCGTTCGTTGCGCAAGGCATTGGCCTGAATACTGTTGGCTTTCAGGGAAACAATTGTTATCTCTGTAGCCAGTCGGCCGTTGCCCAGGAAGCGAACCAAAACGGTAGCAACACTTCTGCAAATTTTTCGCCGGTCGATATTATTCTGCAGAATCCTGCCCTGCCCAATGGCTGCGAGGTGACAAGTCTGGCAATGGCTTTGACAGCAGCTGGCTACCCCATCGACCATGTAAGCCTCTATGAAAACTACCTGCCTCGACAGGCGATGGTGACGGTGGGAGGCGAGCGGTACAGCGTTTCACCGGAACAATATTACGTCGGTGATGCAGTGCAGGCGCCTGGCGGATGGTACTGCTTTGAGGAGCCGATCCTTCGCGCCGGCAATGACTGGCTTAAAGACAATGAGAGTGATGCGCGCATGCAACGGTTTTCCGGTATTGACCGCGAGGCTCTGATCGATCTGGCGAAGGAGGGTATGCCTGTGATCGCATGGGTCACCCTGGGCTACGAGCGTCCGAATTATCTTCCCGACAGCGCCTGGACAGTGCCTGACGGAACGACCTATATCCCCTACGGCAATTTGCACTGTGTCGTCATCGCAGGCTTTGAGAACGGCTTCTTTCGAATCGCCGATCCCCTCAGCGGCTGGCGCTATGTGCAGAAAGATACCTTCTGGCAAAGCTTTGAGGCCATGGGCCAGCGCGCTGTAACGGTACAGCCAGCTTGAATAGAGAATCCTGGTATTCAACGAAAGGACGAATGAATCATGAAATACACAACACTTGGCAATTCTGACCTGACCGTTTCCCGCATCTGCATGGGCTGTATGGGGTTCGGCGATCCTGGTAATGGGCAGCACAGCTGGACCGTTGGAGAAGACCAGACCCGTGAGATTGTAAAGCACGGGTTGGACTGCGGTGTCAATTTCTTTGACACGGCCATTGGCTATCAGAGCGGCACCAGTGAGCAGTACCTAGGTCGTGCGCTGAAAGATTTTGCCCAGCGCGATCAGGTTGTCGTTGCTACTAAATTCCTGCCTCGCACGGAGCAGGAAATAGCAAACGGCGTCAGTGG
>CAUDRX010000119.1 GCA_958451915.1 uncultured Peptococcaceae bacterium | reverse complement strand
ACGAAGACGGCACCGTCTACGTCAGCGTCCGCGACCTGCTCAGCCAGATGGGCTACGACGTAGGATGGCAAGATGGCAAGGTCACGGTGGAGTACAAGAAAAATGCATAGACATGAACATCCCCCTGTCAGAAATGGCAGGGGGATGTCTTTAATTACAGTTGGAACGGAACCAGTGGATGATCATCTTCCAAATATTGCGTGAAACCCGTACACTATAATATATAATATACGATCCGATCCATATCAGGAATGGATCAATAGTATCGGGAAACTATTGAGTTACATCCAATATGACAGAAAGAAAACACTACAGTCCATCAATAATGAAACTAGTTTTCATTTCGTTCTCCTCCTTTCTTTTTGATAGGCCAAGTATATAATATTTTTTATTAATGCGCAGTGGTTATATTATCAACTTGCTTTTACGATTGTGTTCTTTCATTATATTGCTAATCATCCGTGGTGGTGATTCGACGAATAATGCGACGAGGGACCCACTAGAAACACGGGTCTTCAAAGATGCTTCATTAAGCGATGCGTAAACAGCCAAGCGCTAATTCGACACAAAGCACAAACCTCGGAAACAGTTTGTTTTCGGGGTTTTTTATTATTGCGCTGTAATTTTGGCAGAAATATCAGTTGTACCTCCCGCACAGCCCACCTGATATTTTGTTGATGGCGTCAAAAAAATTGTATTTCTAAGGGCGTGTAAACGATCTTGGTAACGTTTTTTTCGGCATGGCCAGCGATCTTTTTTATTGCGCGTTCGTCAATGCCGGCGATGGTCAATATAACTGCGAGGTGGTTATTATTATAAAAGCGACCAGTGCATAAACACCGGGCGTCATCCCTGTGGTTATGAAGTTGGATGTGGAAAGTGTCAAACCATCATATGGTAAGTTGAAATCTTTCCGGTAGGTATGCCTGAGCTGCCCTTTGCCATCGTATCAGCAATGGATCAACTGGTTCCGCCTCAGTATTGTACGGGTAGCCGCTTGAAAGGATTTCTGCCGGGATAGATGCTGTCTGGGTAGGACATGTTCTGTACTGATGTGTCGTATCTTTGTAGATCCGGGATTGCAAGTGCATCGCAGATCTTTCGATAATAGTGGCTTGGAATGTACCGATGCAGATACAGCGACCTGAACCTGTCTGTCGGAGGTTCGCGCGATCGGTCGCATCAGAGGCTTTTGATGCAAATAAATTTTAGGTAGCAGATAGAAACCTTTGCGAAGATTATTGACAAAGAATGTGAGTCACGATATAATAATAAATTCTTTTTGCGCGTCCTCTGAAAATGTGTTATAATTGATTCACTAGAGAGGATGATGCATCATATGACAAAGATGACGATCGAGCGTGTAAAAAAGTCGCTTCAGCCTTTTGTTGGCTGTGAAATTGAGTTGGATGTCAATATTGGTCGTAACCGTGTTGTCAATCATAAGGGCGAACTGGAAGCAACCTATCGTAATGTATTTGTCGTTAAAGCTGAAGACCATGCTGAACGGCGTTTGTCGTTCAATTATGTTGACCTGGTGACTGGGAATGTAGTTGTGGCCCTGCATAAGAATGGCCACACTTATCGCCTTGCCAGTGATGCCCACGCTTGAGCGCAGTTTTTGCGTTCTGTTGTCGACAGCGTCCTTTCTTGCTGTAGAAAAGGCTGCTTATTGTTGAGGAAGACTTGTATTGGAGGAAAAACATGAAAGATCTCAAAGGCACCAAAACTGAAAAGAACCTGCAGGAAGCATTTGCCGGTGAATCTCAGGCTCGCAACAAATATACCTATTACGCTTCTCAGGCGAAGAAGGATGGGTATGTCCAGATCCAGATGCTGTTTGAAGAAACTGCTAAAAACGAAATGGAACATGCAAAACTCTGGTTTAAGTATTTGCAAGGTGGCAGCATCAAGAGCACCCCTGAAAACCTCAAAGATGCGGCAGCCGGCGAAAACTATGAATGGACCGATATGTACAAGAGAATGGCGGAAGAAGCTCGCGAAGAAGGCTTTGATGAGATCGCGACCCGTATGGACCTGATCGCTCAGGTCGAAGCGGCACATGAGAAACGGTATCTGGCTCTTCTGGCTGGCATCGAGAATGAGACGACCTTCAAGAAAGAAACATCTGTAAAGTGGAAATGCAACAACTGTGGCTACATCTTTGAAGGTCAGGAGCCGCCAAAGATCTGCCCGGCTTGCAGTCATCCACAAGCGTATTTCGAAGTGCTCTGTGAAAATTACTGATCGTTAAAATGTGACGATGATGCATCCCATTAAGTTGGGATGCATTTTTTTTGCGCTGACTGCGGAAAGACGGGTGGATTGTTGACTTTTTACATGGCTTGACTTACTATTAAATGTAATCTGTTTCTTAAGTGTTTAAAAATGAAGAAGGAGAGAACATTGAGAGACGAAAAGGAAAAGATCCATCGAAAAAGTCTGTTTGTAGTTTCAAACTCGTTCTTTTTGACGGCGGTACTTTTGCTCGTGCAGGTTGCAGCCTGGGTGGGGGTGTATTATTTTTTCACCTATCAGGTGGGTCGGCAGTACGCGCTCGCTTTTCAAGGCGTAGCGCTGGTGCTGACGCTCTTGATGATCAGCTATATCCTCCTTCGTTGTCCGCATAATGCGTATCAGATCGCATGGCTGACGCTTCTGGCGGTTGCGCCGACGGTGGCACTGATCATGTATATCGTGATCCGGCTGGTGCCGGGCACAGCACATCTGACAGCGCAATTTAGGGAGAAAGAGATGCTCACAGCGCTGCATCTGGTGGACAATGAAGACGCCCGGCGGGATTTGTCTTTGATGGACAATAAGTATGTCGGACTGTTCCGCTATCTGGCGATCGGCTGCCGATTTCCAACGTATTATGGTGAGGATGTGACCTATTATCCAACAGGAGAAGAGGCGCTGTTTGCGCTGTTCGAAGACCTGGAAAAGGCTGAGAAATTCATTTTTATGGAATATTTTATCGTGCACGAGGGGCAGGTCATGGATAAGCTGCTCGAGATCCTTAAGCGCAAGGTCGATGAAGGGGTGGAGGTCCGTTTTCTGTATGATGGCCTTTGTGGACTGAAACTGCCAAAGGATTTTGAGGCACGTGTGAACGATCTGGGTATCCAATGCTGTGTTTTCTCGCCGATCCGTCCGATCCTGTCCTCATATCAGAATAATCGCGATCACCGGAAGATCACGGTGATCGATGGCAAGATCGCATATACAGGTGGTTTTAACCTGGCAGATGAGTATGCTAACCTGATCACGCGCTTTGGCTATTGGAAAGATGCAGGTCTGCGCATTACAGGTAATGCCGTGCAGTCGATGACGGGGATGTTCCTGCAGGCATGGGGCGTGGCGACAGATCTGCGCAGTGATGAGTATGCGCGTTATATGCGTGTGGAAGGTCCGCAGGTACCGACTTCGTCGATCATCGCGCCATATGCGGACGCGCCGGAGAATCATGAGGATACTGCATCGAATGTGTATTGCCAGATCCTCGATCTGGCAGAAGACTATGTGCACATCATGACGCCATACCTGATCCTGGATGAGAGACTGCGCAAGTCGTTGGAATTTGCAGCACAGCGCGGCATTGAAGTTTGCATCCTGCTGCCGCACATCCCGGACAAGAAGATCGTCTTTATGATCGCGCGCAGCTATTATCCCGAACTGATCAAGGCGGGGATCAAAGTTTATGAATTTACACCGGGTTTTCTGCATTCCAAGATGTTCGTGAGCGATGGCTGTGTGAGTGTGGTAGGATCGGTGAACCTGGATTTCCGCAGCTTGTTTCTGCATTTTGAGAATGGTGTGATGATGTATGACAAGGCGATCGCCCAGGAAGCGGAAGCGGATTTTCAGGCCTCGCTTGCTCAGAGTGAGCGTATCTTTCTCAAGACGTACAGTGCGTTTCCGGCGTATAAGCGTGCGTTTGGCCGCTTGATGCGTGTATTTGGTCCTTTGATGTGAAGAGGTGGATGATGGTTTCAAAAAATGTGATCCGGGTCCTGATCGTTGCCCTGGGGCTTCTGATCGGTTTGCCGGTGTGGCAGTTGAGCGGTCTTCTTTTGTGGGGGTTGCTCTGTGCTGTGACGACGATGCTGGTATTGGATATCGCGATGCTCCGCCCTTATGATAAGAAGGTCAAGCTGGTCTGCCTGGCGGTCTATGTGGTATCGATGCTGGCGATCGTGATCTGGCTTCTGAGCATGTAATAAAAGCGGCGTCTCCGTGCAGGAGGCGCCGCTTTTATTACATGCGGAAAATAAAAAAACTCACAGCATTTGCTGTGAGTTCAGACTGCCGGCGGTGGGATTCGAACCCACACGGGTGTTAGCCCAACGGATTTTGAGTCCGTCACGTCTGCCAGTTCCATCACGCCGGCGCTTTTCGTTACTAGCCTATCATACACAGAGTTCCTGGAATTGTCAAGCGTAAAATAATCCTTTCAAAAGATTAACCCGGCCTTAACAAGGGTGGAGGAAAACAGCAAAAAAATAGCATGAGGCCTGAGAAAGCTTGGAGAAAACTTTGCGGCGCATCAAGGTGCATGTTATAATGGATTCAGGTGACATCTGCCAATACAAAGTTTTTATGTTGAGGATGAATGACATGCATTTTTTGGAACATGATGCCGAAGTCCTTCTTTTGTGCGAGGACTTACAAGAGACACTGAAAAAATTTACGGACAAGATCTCCTGGACGGAAGATGAGGATCTGCCGCTTGAAAAAAGGCTTTTCCTGATCAACAAGGCGATCGATTCAGAACGTCGTTTGATCGAAGACATCAGCCTGCCAGGCCGTTATGTTGTGGAACATTTTACGGCGATCCTTCATGAGAACAGTTATTCGATGGGGTTCCAGTATCACGAGCTGAGGAGTGGTCGTGGTCCGCTCAATGATGTGAGTGTCGGCGAGTGGGGCACCATCACCGTGAAGATCGGTGATGTGGAGATCTCCTGGCGTGATCAGGATGCGCAGTATATGTTCTATCCGGATCAGGTGGTCGTGCGGCCAAAGGATTCGCCGGAGGATGAGATCACTTTCTTCTTCAGTTATTCTTTCCGTTATGCACCAGGACAGTTGAAAAAATTTCAGCCTGTCAAGGATGATCCGCAGACAACTTACTGGCATGAAAATTTGAATATCTAAAATAGAAAAGAGAGAGGCACGTTGAAGTACGGTTTAATTGATATTGGTTCGAACACGATGCGCGCGGTGGTCTATCAGATCAATCCTGATAACACGTTTGCGCCTTTAGTCAATGAAAAAGAATTTGCTGAGATCCTGAGCTACATTGAAGATGGTGTGTTGACACAGGAAGGGATCAGTCGCTTATGCTCGGTCTTAAAGCGTATGAAGGTCATGTGCGATGAGACTCAGTGCGACAATTTCTCCTGCTTTGCGACAGCGTCTTTGCGCAGCATCAACAATCAGAATCAGGTCCTGGCAGAGGTCAAAAAGCAGACCGGCATCGAGATCCGCTTACTGTCGGGCTGCGAAGAAGCATACTATGATTATATTGGCCTGCAGAGCTGTATCAAAGATGCCAAGGCGGCAGGGTTTGACCTTGGCGGCGGCAGTGCGCAGGTCTTTTACTATGATGATTATGGCCTGGTGACCAGTACCAGCAAAGAGATCGGTGCGCTGGCGATGTACAATAAATTCGTCAAGGGGCTTTTCCCTAATTCAAAGCAGCGTGCGAAGATCACAAAATACGTTGCGGAGCAGCTCGATGGCACGATGAACATTGCGACGAAGGGCTTTCAGCGCATCTACGGCATGGGGGGCACTGCCCGTGCACTGGCGAAGGTGCACAAGCACATCCTGGGGAAGGATGGGGAGACCATGGGCTATACCATGTCGATGGATGAGATCGAAGAACTGGACCGTGCGATCTCGATGCTCGGTATGGATGGTATCAAGATCCTCAATCGCGTGATCCCGGAACGCCTTGTCACGTTTATCCCGGGTCTGATCGTGATCAAATCGATCATGAATTTTGTTGGTGCGACGGAGCTCGTTATCGTCAGTCATGGGGTTCGTGAAGGTTATATGATAGAAAATGGTATTTTGAGAGGGAGCGGAATTGATGAATTCAGAGATGAACAACAATCCTTATGTAAATAGGGAGCTGAGCTGGCTGCGTTTCAACGAACGTGTGCTGGAAGAAGCTGAAGATGTACGCCTGCCACTGTTTGAACGCATGCGGTTCATGTCCATCTTCGGGTCGAACCTGGATGAGTTCTTTATGGTCCGGGTCGGCGGCCTGAGCGATGCTGCTGAACTGACACCGGATGAGATCGACAAAAAATCCAGGATGACTGCCCAGGAACAGCTGGATATGATCTATGATGATGTCAAACAGCTGATCCCACGTGCTGAAAAGTGCTACGTCAATCTGATGGGACAGCTGCGTCAGCATGGTATTTATGAGATCTCCCCTGATAATGTGACCGATTACCAGGAAGAGATGCTGAAAAAGTATTTCAATCAGGCGGTCAAACCTTATCTGTCACCTCAGGTCGTCGATTCTCATCACCCATTTCCTTATCTGAGCAATAAAGAGCAGTATGTCTGTGTGGCTTTTGAAAACTCTGATAAGAAATCCAATGTGGCGGTCATCCCGATCCTGAACACCAACTTCCCACGTTACTTTATCTTCCCGGATGAATCCGGACGCGGTTTTTGTTTTGTGACCGCTGCCAACCTGGTCTATTATTTTGCAGACCAGCTCATCCTGAAGAGTAAGATCATCGACAAGTTCATCTTCCGTCTCACTCGTAACGGGGATCTGCGCGTGGATGAAGCCCGTTATGATGAAGAGATGGACTGGCGTGAACAGATGGAGCAGCTGATCAAGACGCGCAAGCATTCTTCTGTCGTGCGCGTACAGCTTTCCAAACGAATCTCGCCGGAACTCCTGCACTATCTTTTGAAGCGGGTGAAGGCAAAGCAGAAATCTGTGATCATCACGCCGGAACTGCCATTGTCGCTGAACTTTATCTACGGTCTCTTTGGTGATCTCACCGATGAATTTCCAACCCTTAATTACGAGCCGATGCCACCGCTGATGCCGGCCTGCATCAATCCTGGAGATTCGATCATCCGTTATCTGGATAAAAATGAGAGCGATATCCTGCTTGCGTATCCATACCATTCCATGAAGACGTTCCTGGATCTTTT
>CAUDRX010000118.1 GCA_958451915.1 uncultured Peptococcaceae bacterium | reverse complement strand
GCGTGCGTAGCGATTGTGGCACGGGTGGTCATGGCGTGTCAATCCTTTCTTGTGAGATTTGCTGATTTATTATACTACAGTTTGCAGGAGAATTTGTGCATGATTTTATGCCAGTTTGGTAAAAAAATATGTTGCCTCATGCGGGATGGTTCGTGGTGGAGAAGATGGATGATATCGGCGTATTTTTGGGTGGTGTGCTCAAGAAAGGCAAATACGCCGTTTTCTATCTCCGCGACGGACACGCAGCACCGGTACGAAAAAGTCTCGCCACGGTGGCTGACGAGCTCGGCCCCCCTTTTCTGCCGAACGACCGCGGCTGCATTTTCTCGCGCTAGAGATTGCGCTCTTGATGCACAAACTTTCTTGCAGAAGATACAAACTTTCTTAAAATTTTCTATTGACAAGCGCTTTTTCTCCGGCTAAAATAAGCTCAAACCAAAGATGTGGAAGTAAAACCAGCACACGGTTGCATAGCGAGTCGGGGACGGTGGAAGCCTGATGGATACGCGCTGGCACAATGGGCCACGGAGGGCACTGTGAAAAGTTCGTCTTAGTAGCAGCTGACGTGACACTCGCGTTAAGGGTGAGGGATGTGTTGGCATCCTGCATGAGGTGAGCGCATTTTTGCGCTAAATAAGGTGGTACCGCAGATGATTTCAAGCATCTGTCCTTTTTAGGACAGATGCTTTTTTGTTTATCCGCGCCCCCCGCTTCTCTGGCAACCAACAAAAAAATATTGGAGGGAAAAACCATGAAAAACAACAACATCAAAAAACTCGTCGCTTCTGTACTTGCCTGCTCCATGCTTTTTGCCTTTGCCGGATGTGGCGGCGGCAGTGATACTTCTGAAGGTTCCGCTGCCAGTGCTTCCACGGAAGCTTCGGGTGACGTCAAGACAGTAGCCATCATCCAGGCCCAGGACAACCCAGCCTTTGACGATATGCGCGAGGGTCTGATCGAAGAGCTTGAAGCCAAAGGCTACGGCGAAGACAAGGTCAAAATCGAATTCCAGAACGCCCAGGGTGATGCTTCCAATCTCAACACGGTTGTCCAAAACCTGATCCAGGAAGGCGTAGATGTGCTGGCGCCGATCGCCACTCCAGCTACCCAGGCCTGCGTGGCAGCTGGCAGTGACATCCCTGTTTTCTACACAGCGGTGAGCGATCCTGTGGCTGCAGGTGTCATCACTGAAATGGAGCATCCTGACAAGAACGCCACCGGCACCTCGAACGCGATTCCTGTCGAAGACATCTTTGCCCTCATGGACAAGCTGACGCCGGATGTAGAAACAGTTGGCTTCATTTATAATACGAGCGAAGATAACGCTGTCTCCACTGTTGATGCCGCTAAAGCTTATCTTGACGAAGCCGGCATCGCTTACGAAGAAGCAGTTGTCACGAACTCTTCCGAAGTCCAGCAGGCCGCACAGAACCTTTTCCCAAAGGTTGACGCTGTTTTCATCCCTAACTCTGCAATGGTCCAGAGTGCGATGGCCCTGGTGGCAGATATCTCCATCCAGGAAAATGTACCTACATATGCCTGCAGTGCAGCCACCGTTGAAGCTGGTGCCATGGCTACCGTCGCTATGAGCGACAAAGAGATCGGCGCAGCCACTGCTGACATGATCATCCAATACCTCGAAGGCACCGCTGTTGAAGACATCCCATCCGTTGTCTTCCCTGCCAGCGACACGGTGATCAACCAGACCTTTGTCGATGCTACCGGCATTACCTTCCCTGATGGGGCTACCGACGGCGCGACCTTCGTCGAAACCACCGACAGCGAAGAATAAACCCTGCTTGCTTTAAAGGAGATGCTTCCTTATGACTCTGTTTATCGGCAGCCTGCAGCTGGGACTCATCTACGGGTTCCTGGCGATCGGCATCTACATTTCATTCCGCATCATGAACATCCCGGACCTGACCGCTGAAGGCAGTTTCACCTTTGGCCTGGTGGTCTCCGCTGTCCTCGCTGACAGCGGCCACCCGGTCCTTGGTATCCTCATCGGGTTCCTTGCCGGCGCCCTGGCCGGCGTCGTCACCGGCGCACTGAATGTCTATCTGCGTATTCCAGCCATCCTGGCAGGGATCCTCACGATGAGCGGGCTCTATTCTGTGAACCTGTTGACGATGGATTCCAAAGCCAATCTGACCCTCATCGGTGTTGACACGATCTTCAGCCTCTCGGCACCGGTCTTTGGCGATGACCTTGACATGGCCAAGACTGTCATCAATATGATCCTCGTGGCACTGACGATCTTCCTCATCTACACTTTTTTCAAGACCCGCATCGGTCTGTCGATCCGCGCCACCGGTGACAATGAATATATGGTGCGTGCCAGCTCCATCAACATCAGCGTTACCAAGATCCTGGCCCTTGCCCTTTCCAACGCGATCATCGCACTCTCCGGCGCCATCCTCGCACAATATCAGCAGTTCGCCGACATCTCCAGCGGTGTCGGCATGCTGGTCGTCGGGCTGGCCTCTGTCATCATCGGTGAGGCTTTCCTGGGACAGCGCGGCATCCTTTGCGGCCTTTGCGCTGCTGTGCTCGGCTCGATCATCTATCGTCTCCTGATTGCACTCGCTTACCAGACAAACATCTTTCCATCGGCCGCTTTCCGACTGATCAGTGCCGTTATCGTCACGATCGCCCTGGCGATCCCAGCGGTTAAGCAGCTTTACGACATGCAGCGCAAGAGAAAGGAGAATCTGGCAGATGCTCACCTTGACTAAACTCGAAAAATCTTTCTCGACAGGCTCAGGCTATGTTCATAAAGCGCTCGATGGCCTCTCGCTGAACGTCGGGAAAGGAGACTTCATTACCATCGTTGGTTCCAACGGTGCCGGCAAATCGACCCTCTTCAATGCGATCTGCGGCGACTTTTTCGTGGACCGCGGCCGCATTGCTCTCGAAGGCAGAGACATCACCTACATGCCTGCCCACAAGCGTTCGCGCATCATCGGCCGTCTCTTTCAGGATCCACTGCGCGGCAGTGCACCAAACATGACCATCGAGGAAAACCTCGCTCTTGCCTACACCTCCGGCCGCATCGGGCCACTGCGCTTTCCACTCTCGAAAAAGAACCGTGACCTCTTCCGCGAACATCTCGCCCGCTTCGGCATGGGTCTGGAAGACCGCATGAATGTCAAAGTCGGCACCCTTTCCGGCGGCCAGCGACAGGCCCTCGCCCTCGTCATGACGACCATCGTCGTGCCTGACGTACTGCTCCTGGACGAGCATACCGCCGCCCTCGATCCAGTCAGCGCCGAAACCGTCATGCGCCTGACCAATGATATCGTTTCCGAACACCAGATCACCACCCTCATGATCACCCACAACCTTGAGAGTGCCCTGCACGTCGGAACCCGCACCATCATGATGGACAGCGGCAAGATCATCCTCGACATTTCCGGTGAAGAACGCCAGGGCATGACCGGCCAGGACATCATGCAGTACTACAAAAACGCCAACATCATGCTCGCCGACCGGATGCTGCTCACGAGATAAACATGCCATCGATAAACAGAGAACGCCCAGCGCTTATGCTGGGCATTTCTTCTTTTGCAGCAAAAAAACATTGCCAAGGCACGCTGCCTGCATTATCATAGTAGAATATTCATGACGAAAAACCAGGGGGACTGATCATGGAACAACTCAAACAACGCATCTTAGAGGATGGGGTCGTCAAGCCAGGCAATGTGCTTAAGGTAGACAGCTTCCTCAATCATCAGATGGACATCGTCTTTCTGAATGAGGTCGGCGCGGAATTTGCACGCCGTTTTGCCGATACTTCAGTCAATAAGATCCTTACCATCGAAGCTTCGGGCATCGGCATCGCTGCCATTACTGCGCTGCATTTCGGCAATGCACCGGTCGTCTTTGCCAAAAAGAGCAAGACCCTCAACCTCGACGGCGATCTCTACCACGCACGCGTCGAATCCTTCACCCATAAGACCGTGAACGACGTCGTGGTCAGCAAGAAGTTTCTCAGCCCAGACGACCATGTACTCGTGATCGATGACTTTCTTGCAAACGGCTGTGCCCTCCAGGGACTCATCGAGATCATCCGTCAGGCTGGTGCCACTCTCGTTGGCTGCGGCATTGTCATCGAAAAAGGCTTTCAGCACGGCGGCGATCATCTGCGTGAACAGGGGATCCGCGTCGAATCTCTGGCCATCATCGAAAGCATGTCCAATGATACTCTGACCTTCCGCAACTGAAAGTGGTCTGCAAACTGGCTATATCATTTTTCTCAAAGCTGATTCTTTTCATAGGATCAGCTTTATTCTATCATGGGACTATGAAAAACGAAGGAGCCATTGTCCCATGAAGAATAAAAAAACTCAAATGATCGTACTCACAGCACTGTTCGCCGCTCTCACCTGTACAGCCACGATGATCATCCGTATCCCAACGCCAGGCACCGGCGGCTACATCCATCCCGGCGATGCCCTTGTTATCCTGTGTGGACTCATCCTCGGACCTGGTTATGGTTTTCTCGCTGCCGGACTCGGCGCGGCACTTTCGGATCTTATTGGCGGCTACACATTATATGTACCAGCGACGTTTATCATCAAAGGCCTTGTGGCTTGTCTGTCTGCCTTGCTCTACCGCCGCCTTGCCCATCTGCCAAAAGGACGCTTCCTTGGTGTCGTCTGCGGCGGCGCGATCGACACCGTTCTCGTCACCGGCGGCTACTTCTGCTTCGAATCTCTCATCTACGGCTCTGGTGCGCTTGCAAGTGTCCCCGCCAATATCATCCAGGGGATCGCAGGGCTCATCATCGCCCTTATACTCTCTCCTGCACTCTCTGCACTGCCAGATGTACAACACCCTGGTCTCAGCCATCACCAAACATAAAAAACGACCGTGACAATGTTCCGCATTGTCACGGTCGTTTTTTTATCACACGATCGCAACCTCCCTCCCCACCCCAACTTACAGCACCGGGGGACCTGCGGCGATCATCTTCGCTTTTGCGGCAAGCGATACACAATGGCAAGGGTAGGCATAGCGGATACGCTGTGCTGCAAGGGCAGCCACCGTCTCTGCCAGACGCGCATCATCGGCGAGCAGATGAAAGCCGCCGATCACACCTGCCACACGATGCTCACCAGTGACACGCCTGGCATAATCGATGATATTCATGATGCCACTGTGGGAGCAGCCGGTAATGATAAACAGGCCGCCTGTGCTTTGGTAAACGAGGGCGCTGTCTTCGGTGATAATGTCTGGCTCCCAGATCCCATTGTGCAAACGCTCACCCATGGCATAACTCGTCTCGAACGCGAGCCGACGCGGGATCTCGCCAAGAAAGGTACGCTGCTTTGTGATCCGCAAAGGCTCGCGCGTCAAACGCAGGTCTGCCAATGACGCTATCTGTTCGCGGCTGTATGACATCCCTACATCAAGGCCTCCGCTGCGTTTCGGATAAAAGTTTTACCGATTTTCTGATTATCTTGGCACCACTTCGCAAATGTCGGAATTGCTTGGAATATCAAGCATTTCCGGCATTTTGCGTTTCGGAAGATACCCCGCATATCCTGGCATTTCGGAGCCTCACTTGGCGTTGAAAAGTAGTAAAACCGTAGTAGAAACGGCGGCTTACTACTACGCCGCCAGCCTGTCCATCGCCGCCTTTGCGGAGGTGTAATCCGCATGAGCGTAATAGTTCAGCGTCATGGTGATATTGGAATGTCCCATGATGTACTGCAGGTCTTTGGGGTTCATCCCAGCGTGGGCGAGGCGGGTGCAGAATGTATGGCGCATGGTATGAGGCGTGATGTTCGGCAGGGCCTCCTCTGGTTTGTGGTGCTTGTTGTACTTCCTGACAAGCCCCTGGAACATGCTCTCGTAACAGGACGCCGTTTTGGGAAGGCCGCTCTGGTTGAGGAACAGGAAATTGGTGTAGCCCCCGATATTGACAGGGGCGGCCTTGCCTCTGTTCTTCACAGCCCGCTTCAACGCCTGGTAGACCTTCTCGCTCATAGGGATCTGCCGCACGCCGTTCTTGGTCTTGGGCGCGTCCACATAGTAGCCGAGCTCGCTGTCCCGCAGAAGCTGGTGGTCCACATCGATCCGACGGTTCTCAAAATCCAGATCAACCGTCAGGCCGCACAGCTCGGAGACGCGGAGGCCGGTCCCCAGCAGGACGATGATCTCATCGCAATACTTCCGGTAGACCGGGTCGCTGCCAGCGAAGGCCAGGAGACGGTCCTCCTGTTCCTGGGTCAGCGCGGCTTTTTCCTCCGTGTCATCCTCCAGGACATCGGCTATGGCGAAGTTGAACGGGTTTTTGCGGATGCAGTCATCCTCAATCGCCGTGTAAAAGGCCGCTTTCAAAGACCGTTTCCAGTTGCTGATGGTCTTGTAGGCGTAGCCCTTCTCGCTCATCCTGATGGCCCATTCCTTGGCGTCCGACAGTTTCACGCTGTCAATGCTCCGGGACCCCAAGGGGTCCTCTTTCAGAACGGACATCAGGTATTCCCGGCCCTTCTCGGTGCTCCGCTTGACATTCTTCCGATGGCTGTTCTGCCGGGCATAAAGCTGGCAGACCGTCATCTTCTTGCCGATGGTGTCGATCCCATCATTTATGTCTCGCAGGATCTCCTTGACCTTCTCACGGAGCGAGATGTCATCCCGCTTGCCCGTGGGGGTCTTGTCGGTAGGGACCAGTTTCCAGGAATACACGAATTGAGTTTTTCCGCAGGCGTCCGTGTACTTATAAGCGTATCTTCCGTCTTTTCTCTGGCTCTCTCCAGTTCTTAAAATTCGACCTTTGCTATCGCGTCTTTTCTCTGACATGATGTAAAGCTCCCTTCCATCGCTGGAATGAGCCTCGATACGCTATACATATTATACCGCGCCCTGGGCCCATTGTCAGCCGGCTTCGTCAAATAACCTCCAGTTCGTCAATGACTTTCTCAAACTGCTTGCGCTTGATCTGGAGGCGGTTGCCGTTCATAATGAGCCAGTTGGCGTCAGGGTTTTCCTCGGCTAACCTGCGGAGCTTCTTCTCCCCAATGCGAAAATATCTGGACGCCTCCTCAATGGAAAGCGTGTACTTTTGCCAGATAGGAATATCGTTCGTGTTCAAATACAACACCTCCTAAAAATTTGCGCGTCCCCTTTCAGAGGACGGTGTTGCAAAAAATAAGAGGCATAAAACGGATGGCTGCTGGCACAGCTCCACGGGAATTTCACCCCGGCCCATGCTGATGGGTGCGGCGCACGATG
>CAUDRX010000117.1 GCA_958451915.1 uncultured Peptococcaceae bacterium | reverse complement strand
GAAGCCGTTGCAGAATATCAGAGACAATTATGAGAAGATCGTGCTGACGGCCGACCGTCTCACCGTCGGAAACTACGGTGGCATTCAGGTGAAAAATCTCGTTGACTGGCTCTTGGGTAAGGAGTAAGTGCGGGAAGAAGGGGCGCGTTGTCACGTCTTTTTACGTGCTTGTGAAATGTGGATGCAATTTACATAGAAATGACAACGAGCATCTCGTTAACGCGGCGAGATGCTCGTTTTTTTATTCAATGTTCTACCGGCCAGTCGAGCTGTACGAGCGGGATACCGGCTTCGGCGAAGAGCTCTTTGGAGAGGCCGTCGGGATAGTCGCCGCTGTAGACGACACGGCTGATGCCGGCGCCGATGAGGATGCGGGCGCAGAGGCTGCATGGAGAGTGGGTGCAGTAGAGGGTGGCGCCGCTGATGGAGACGCCCATGATCGCCGCCTGGATGACGGCGTTCTGCTCGGCATGCAGGGCACGGCAGTATTCGTGCCCTTCGCCGGAACGGAAGCCCATGCGCTCACGGGTGCAGCCGCCGAGGTCGGAGCAGTGTGCCATGCCGGCGGGTGCGCCGTTATAGCCGGTGGTGATGATGCGGTGGTCTTTGACGAGGATGGCGCCGACATGGCGGCGCAGGCAGTTGGAGCGCTTGGCAATGATGTGGGTGATCTCCATGAAATAGGTGTCCCAGTCGGGGCGCTTGAGCATAAGGGGTTCCTCCTTGTCGTGGGTTTTCTTTGCTCCCATGGTAGCACGAGCGTGCCGCTGTTGCAATGGCCGGGAAAATATCCGCGGGTGGTGGAGTGGGACCGGGCGATGTGTTATAATGAAGGCAAACACATGATGATTGATAGATGATGGTTAAAATAACCCTGATAAAAGAAAGAGGTGTATGAATGAAAAAGATCATGTTTGTATTCGGGACCCGGCCCGAAGCCATTAAGATGGCGCCGCTCGTGAAAGCAATGGAAAAAGCGGAGGATCTCGAGCCGCTGGTCGTTGTCACGGCCCAGCACCGCGAGATGCTCGACCAGGTGCTGGAACTCTTCGATGTGCACCCAGGCTACGACCTTAACCTTATGAAACCGCAGCAGACCCTCACCGACATCACTGTTGGCGTGCTGCGCGGGGTCGAGCGCATTGTTGCCAAGGAAGAGCCGGACCTCGTGCTCGTCCATGGCGACACCACCACGACCTTTGCCGGCTCTCTTGCCAGTTTTTACCAGCAGGTGCCTGTTGGCCATGTCGAAGCCGGGCTGCGCAGCGGCAATATGTACTCTCCGTTCCCGGAAGAAGCCAACCGCAAGCTCACTGGCGCCATGGCTACCGTGCATTTTGCACCGACGCCGCAGGCACGCGCCAATCTGCTGCATGAAGGGGTGCATGAAGATGCCATCTTCACCACTGGCAATACCGTCATCGATGCGCTGATGATGACCATCCACGATGACTATGTCTTTGACGACGACCTTACCCGCATGCTCGCTGCGCCAGGCCGCAAGGTGCTCCTCACCACCCATCGCAGAGAGAACCTTGGCCAGCCGATGGTGCAGATCTTCCGCGCCATCCGCAGCCTGCACGAGCGTTTCCCGGATGTGAACTTCTACTTCCCGATGCACAAGAACCCTCGTGTGCGTGCCCTGGCCAGGGAAGCCCTGGAAGAGCTCGAGCGCGTGCATCTCTTTGAACCGCTCGATTATGCACCGTTTGCCAACCTTGTCAATCGTATGGACCTTGTGCTCACCGACAGCGGCGGCCTCCAGGAAGAGGCGCCAGCCATCGGCAAGCCGGTGCTCGTGCTGCGTGATACCACGGAGCGTCCGGAAGCGGTCGAAGCCGGCACTGTCAAGCTCGTCGGCTGTGACACAGACCTCATCGTCGATACCGTCACCACCCTCTTCACCGACGAGGCTGCCTATGCCGAGATGAAGCATGCCGTCAACCCGTATGGCGATGGCCATGCCTGTGCCCGTATCATTGATGCCATCCGCTACTATTTCGGCCTCAGTGATGCGCGCCCGGTGGACTGGCGCTGATTTGTCATGAACTTATACATAGTTCAGACAAATCTGCTAATTTGCCTATTAAATAAACAAGTCTTATGTGTAAACAGTAACATAGTCGTAGTCTAACTATAGACCCTTTGTTATAATAAAAGTGTCAGTTTGAGAAATGTCTCACAAGGAGGCGGGTGAATGTCTATGGATTATAGACAGCGGTTTAAAAAGAACGCCGGGGATCGCCCTCAGAGCAATTTTTATCGCGCTTTTAACGTCGCCTTGAGTTTTGGGCTCTCTCTGGCAATCTCTCTGTTTATCATGATCAAAGTCGGATCATGGATCGACGCGCATTTCCAGACGGCGCCTTATGGCATGTTTGCCTGTGTGCTGATCGCCATCGTTGCCGGTTTTCGGACCCTCTATAGAGAGGTGCTACGCTTAGAGGAAGAAGACATGCAAAAGGATGGGAAGAAATGACGGCTCAGGTCTTGATCGAATTTGTGATTGGTTTTGCGATAGGCGCTGCGGTCTGCCTTGGGAAGGAATTCCTCTTGCAGCGCTTCATCCTCAAGGGCAGATTTTTTGCGACACTGCTCTTCTGGCTGCGTCTTGTCATCGATGCCGGCGTGATGTTCGCGATGTACTTTGTTTCCATCGCCGCCCTCGTTGGTGCCGCGCTGGGGTTGTCCATGCATATGGTCATCCTTGTTGTCAGGACTCTTCGGGAAGACCGGTGATCCTTAAAAGAAAGAGGTGATATTTTTGTTCGCACAAGCGATGCTTGCAAGTGAAGAGGTTTCAAACATCATCTATGAAAAAGGAAATTTCGTGCTGACCAACGAGATCACGACCATGTGGGGCGTCATGATCGTCCTCATCATCCTTTCGTATCTCGCCACGCGAAATTTGCAGATGAAGCCAAAAACCTGGAGTTTGCAGAATATCTTCGGCCTCATCATCGACTTTTTGATGGACACCATCGAAGAAGTTATGGGCAAGGAACACGGGCGCAAGTATGCACCGTTCCTGCTGACGATCTTCTTTTTGATCCTTTGTTCCAACTATGTTGGACTCCTGCCGCTGGCCGGGCATGTCGAATACGGTTATAAACCGCCGACCTCGAACCTCAGTGTAACGGCTGCACTCGCCTTGATCACGATCGTGGCGTTCTTCGTCTTCGGGATCAAAAACAGTCCAAAGAAATTCTTCAAGTTTTTCTTTTCACCGATGCTGCCGCTGAACTTGCTTGACATGGTCACACGTCCATTGTCCCTGTCGGTCCGTCTTTACGGGAACATTTACGGGGAAGAGATGGTCATCGGTTTCCTGTTCGGGATGCTGCCGCTTTTCCTGCCGCTGCCAATGTATGCGCTGAGCATCCTCTTTGGGGCGATCCAGGCGTACGTGTTCATGATGCTGGCAACAGTTTATATCGAGGAAGGTGTCTCCGGACACTAAGGTCATTGTCTTAAAAAGTAGCACAAAAGGGATAGACGGTTAATGTCAAAAAGGTATTTTTAAGGAGGATTATTCTTTATGGATGCAACTGGATTGATCGCACTGAGTATGGCAATCGCCATCGGTTTATCTGCAATTGGTTCTGGTATCGGCCAGGGGCTCGCTACCGCACGTGCCACCGAATCTATGGCTCGTCAGCCGGAAATGGCCGGCGGGATCCGTACCACACTGATCCTTGGTCTGGCATTTATGGAAACGCTGACCATCTATGGTCTGCTCATCGCTCTCATGCTGTATTCCCAGCTTTGATCAAAAGACCTGTCACTTGAAGATATTTAGATTATAAGAACGCCGCCAGCGCGCGGCGCAAGGAGGATATACAAATGGATGCAACTGGATTGATCGCACTGAGTATGGCAATCGCCATCGGTTTATCTGCAATTGGTTCTGGTATCGGCCAGGGGCTCGCTACCGCACGTGCCACCGAATCTATGGCTCGTCAGCCGGAAATGGCCGGCGGGATCCGTACCACACTGATCCTTGGTCTGGCATTTATGGAAACGCTGACCATCTACGGTCTGCTCATCGCTCTCATGCTGTATTCCCAGCTTTAATGAAGTGATCTGCACAGCAGCATGCCGCAATCATTCATACAAAGTAAGGAGATGGTTTTATGAGCATTGAGCCATCCACAGTCATATTTGCCATCATCAACTTCCTCATTCTGCTCTTCTGCTTGAAGAAGTTCCTCTACAAGCCACTCTTTAAGATGCTTGACGAGCGAGCCAGCACCATCGCGAAGAACATCGATGAGGCAGAGAGTGCCCGCAACGAAGCTACCGCCCTTAAGGAAGAGTACGAAGCGAGCCTCAGAGAAGCGCAAACAAAGGCTCAAGAGATCATTCAAAATGCCAACAAGCTTGGCGAAGAGACCCGAGCAGAGATCGTTGCAAAGGCAAAAGAAGAAGCCCTGCGTGCTTCTGAAAAAGCAAGAGAAGAGATCAACCGCGAAAAAGAACAGGCACTCAAAGACCTGCGTGCGGAAGTCGCTGACCTTGCTGTCGATGCAGCGAGTAAGATCATCGGCCGCAATGTGACCGTGGCCGATCATGAAAATCTTGTCAACGAATTTATCAAAGAGGTAGGGGACGCTAAATGAACGATGCAGGAGTAGCAAGACGCTATGCACAGGCACTGTTCATGCTCGCTGACGAGTCCCAAAACGTCGATAAGATCGCACAAGACCTCGCGTTCGCTTCCGAGACCATTTACGGCAACGAAGAGCTCGCGCAGGCATTCACAGGTGTTCAGTTTTCATTGAGCGGCAAGAAAAATGCCATCGCAAAGGTTTTCGACGGGCAGGTCGACCGCATCGTCGTGAACTTTCTGCAGCTCCTCATTGAAAAAGGGCGCGCTGGTTATCTCAGGGATATCCAGAAAGCTTACGGCAAGCTCTTGGACGAACGCAACGGCATTGCCGATGCGACCGTGACGAGCGCTTATCCGTTAAAGGAAGAAGATGCCAAGAACATCGCCATGGCCCTCGGCAAGGCAGTCGGAAAGACCATCCGCCTGGAGGTCGTCGTTGACCCATCCCTCGTGGCAGGGGTTAAACTGCAGTATGGCGACACCATTATCGACGGCTCCGTAGAAGCTCGCTTAGAGAGCATGCGAAAGCGCCTCATGACACAGGACATTGTAGGAGGTGAAGGTCCCCAATGAGCATCAGACCAGATGAAATAAGCTCAATTTTAAAAGAAGAGATCCAGAACTTTGATCAAACTGTTGAGACCAGTGAGATCGGGACGGTCATCGAAGTCGGTGACGGTATCGCCCGTGTACACGGTCTCCAGAACGCCATGGTCAACGAACTCCTTGAGTTCCCTGGCGGCGTCAAAGGGATGGCCCAGAACCTTGAAGAAGACAACATCGGTTGCATTCTTCTTGGGGAATTTGATCATATCAAAGATGGTGACCCGGTCAAACGCACCGGCCGCATCATCGAAGTGCCAGTCGGCGAAGCACTGATCGGCCGTGTTGTCAACGCCATCGGTGAACCGATCGACGGCAAAGGTCCTATCGAGACCACCAAGACCCGTCCGGTTGAGAACGTGGCGCCAGGGGTTATCACCCGTGAAGCAGTCCACGAACCACTGCAGACCGGGCTTAAGGCGATCGACGCCCTCGTACCGATCGGCCGTGGTCAGCGTGAGCTGATCATCGGTGACCGTCAGACCGGTAAGACCGCCATCGCCATCGACACCATCATCAACCAGAACGACCAGGATGTCATCTGCATCTATGTCGCCATCGGACAGAAAGCGTCGACCGTTGCCAACGTTGTCGGCACCCTCGAAGAATATGGCGCCATGGATTACACCATTGTCGTTGCCGCGACCGCATCCGAACCATCCCCAATGCTCTACATCGCGCCATACGCTGGTGCAGCCATGGGTGAAGAGTTCATGTTCAACGGTAAAGACGTTCTCATCGTTTACGATGACCTCTCCAAACAGGCCGTCGCTTATCGTGAACTTTCCCTGCTCCTCCACAGACCACCAGGACGTGAAGCATATCCTGGGGACGTCTTCTATCTTCACAGCCGTCTCCTCGAACGTGCGGCGAAGCTCGAAGACAAATACGGCGGTGGTTCCATGACGGCGCTGCCGATCATCGAGACTCAGGCATCTGACGTTTCCGCTTACATCCCAACCAACGTGATCTCCATCACCGATGGTCAGATCTTCCTCGAGACGGACCTCTTCCACTCCGGGATGCGTCCGGCTATCAACGCCGGGATCTCCGTCTCCCGTGTCGGGGGCTCTGCACAGATCAAGGCGATGAAGAAGATCGCCGGTAACATGCGTATCGATCTGGCACAGTACAACGAGCTCAAGGCTTTCTCTCAGTTCGGCAGTGACCTTGATGAAGGCACCAAAGCCACCCTCGCACGTGGTGAACGTCTCCAGGAAGTCCTCAAGCAGAAACAGTATTCGCCAATGCCGGTCGAAGAGCAGGTTGTCAGTATCTATGCCGTTGTAAAAGGTTATTGCGACAGCATCCAGACCGCCAACGTTGGCCGCTTTGAAAAAGAATTCCTTGATTTCCTGCGTGCTTCCCAGTATAAGGAGAGCGTCCTGGATGTCATCCGCACCACCGGCAAGATGGAAGCAGACACCGAAGACGCACTCAAGAAAGCCATCGCAGAGTTCAAGGAAGGCTTCCAAGGCTAAGAGAGGAAGGTGAGACATCTTGGCAAATGCTAAAGAGATCAAACGTAGAATGCAGAGTATCTCCAATACGAAGCAGATCACAAACGCCATGAAGATGGTCTCCGCCTCCAAGCTCCGTCGTGCACAGAAACAGATCGGCGCAGGGCGCCCTTACCAGGAAAAGCTGCGCCAGGTGTTGGCGCAGGTGTCCGCCTCTGCCGCCGGTGAACTTTCCGACCCACTGCTCGAAGTGCGTCCCATCAATAAAGAAGCATTTCTCGTCATCGCGTCCAACAAAGGGCTCGCTGGCGGCTTCAACCACCATGTCCTGAAAGAAGCCCATCGTGCGATCCGTGAAGCACAGGCCGAAGGCCACGAAGTGAGCGTGATCGCCGTTGGCCGCAAGGTGAACGAATACTTCACCAAGCATGGTGTGCCGATCGATGTGGCGTATCTCGAAACCCATGATATCCCGGATCCATACGACAGTGAGATCATCGCCAAAGAGATCCGCTCAGCCTATGAGACCGGGAAATATGACAAAGTCAGCATCGTATATCCGTTGTTCCGCTCCGTTATG
>CAUDRX010000116.1 GCA_958451915.1 uncultured Peptococcaceae bacterium | reverse complement strand
AAGAATAGGTTTGTTAATACAATATATAGGAGTATTATTTTTATATTTACAGGAGGTGAAGGTTTGGCTGGACGAAAGAATAGAATCTATGCGTCGGTCGCGGTTCCGAAGACATCTCGGAAAGTGAAAACATTTTCCAGTGCCGTTGATCCAAAAACGATCTACCAGTCGTTTCAATACAATAGCACGACGATGCCTACCACGATCACAAGTATCGACACGCTGCGCAGTATTTTGCAGAACCCGCAGGAATTCGATAACGTGAAGCGACTTTATCAGTTCTGCGATTACTACGTTAACTACGACTCGATCTGCGCCGGTGCCATCAAGAACATTTTCATCCCGTTCTCGCAAGCGCCGTATCGCCTGACTGGCGGCACGCAAAAGGGTCGTGATTTTTTCGAGAAGATGTTTGAGCGCAACAACCTCGAAGATATCGTTCGTGGCTGCTCCAACGACTACTTCAAATACGCCAACGTGTACCTTTACTTAAACGACGACTATACGTTACAGCTTCTACCTCCACACCGTTGTTATGTTGAAAACCTCGCTATCGACGGGGAACCTGTTATCTCATTTGAGATCGACCGAACGATCCAGATGGGCAAAACCGATATCGAAGACTTGAAGCGTAAATACCATGGCTATCCGAAGGTTATCCAGGACGCAGTTAAAAAAGGTGGATCATACGCACAGCTTCCTATCGGTAGTTGCTTCTCGATCTCCTACTCAAAATCTAGCTGGGAAAAGTACGCCATCCCTCCTATCACGGCGGCCCTCCCTTGGCTCATCGAGAAAGAGACTCTGACGAAAACCCTCACCAGCGAGTTAGAAAATATGCGTGCGACCTTCCTTCATGTTCAGGTCGGTGACAAAGACAAGAACGCGATCCCTGGCAGCGGCGAACTTAATCAGATCGCAGGCGTGTTCAGTAACACCTTGAGTCAGGATGGCGGGCGTGTTGTCACAACGTCATGGAATGTCAACGCAGACTTTAAGAACGGCGGCACAAAGGATTCGCTCAATACGATCACGGATTTGATGGCAAACATTAACTGGAACATCTTATCTGCCCTCACTATTTCCTCCGTATTGGCAACAGGTGACAACCTGCCTAACATTTCGAGCAATGCAAACTTCTCGACGATCCAAGCCGCTGTTACTTTGGTCAATAAAAGAATCAATGCGTTCCTCAGTGATCTCGCCGAGATGTTCAATAAGATCATTCGACTCGTCGCCGAAAAAGAAGGCATCAGAAAACCACCGGAATTAATTTTCGAATTGGTCGATCTGAACGACGACGAAGGGATCACTCAACTTATGCTCGATCTTTATGACAAAGGCTTCATTTCTCGCCGTACTGTTTTTGAACACTCCAAGTTCAATTATGACGAAGAGATTGAAAAGCGTACGCAGGAACGCGATGACGGTATCGATCAGGTACTTACTCCACCGGATCAACCTTACAACAGATCAGCAAGCGACGGTGAACCCGGTAGACCTGAATTAGATATGGATGAAAGAACCACGGACAAGGATGGCAAGAATGAAAATCCAAGTCCAAGCGACAACTAGGGAGGTGAGCAAGGATAAAGGTATTTACAAGCGCTGACGAAAACAAAGACGATCTTTTTATGCACATCCAGCTTGTGATCCTTAATGACAAGGTTAATCGCAACAACGTTGTTTGCACCAAAGAGTTCATCGAACAAGTTATCAATCACCGCGATCAGTATGTACACCTTCCTCTTTTTTGCGACGTGGACGCCTTGCGTCATCACGGGTATCTCTCACACAACTTAGATTCTCGCAATGGCGAATTCAAAACATCTCAGATTGGGAGCTTTGAGTCCTTCTCTACTGTCGAAATCGACGGCGTGCTTTATTTAGTTGGCACAGCGAAAGTTTCAAAAAGAAACCGCTTCATTGTTGACGCTCTGGAACGATTGGCAAAAGACAAGAAACTCAAGTTTTCATATGAAATTGAAACAACCTCTGTTGTGGAAGACGACGGCATTTCTTATATTACGGGCGACCCAGGGAACCACCTCATTGGCGTCACTGTTGTCACTGAGCCTGCCGTACCCGAAGCAAGAGCGCTTATGGTTGCTGAAAATGAAAATCTCGAAAAGGAGGATGATTCAGTGGACAACGAAAAGAAAACCGTTGAAGAACAGACCGCAGAAAGCACTGTAACCCCAGAAGAAGAAAAGAAAACTGACGAAACCGCTGCATGCGGTACCGGCAAAGAAAAAGCCGAAGCAAAGCCTGAACCGGAAAAAGAAGAGCCGGCAAAGTCCGAACCAGCGAAGGAAAACCTAACGAAGGAAGAGGAAACTGCTGCTTGCGGCACCGGTAAGGAAAAAGCCGCCGTTGAGCCAAAGCCAGCCGATGAGGAAAGGCCAGCGGACGAAACCGCTGCATGCGGCACCGGCAAAGAGAAGGCCGAAACCGACGGCGAAGGCACCAAGGAACAGATCATCGAACTCTCCGCGCAGAACGAAGCGCTCAAGAAAGAGAACGAAGAGCTGAAAACTCGTCTCTCCGCTGTTGAGGAAGAGCTCAATCAGCGTAAGACCGCCGAAGAGAATCAGGCCAAGGCCGCTAAACGTCAGGAACTTCTTGACAAGGTAAGTCAGGTACTTACCGAAGAAGAGATCATGTTGCTCGAAGACGCGCTCGATGATCTCGACGAAAATGCTATCAACGCTGCTCTCGCTGAAAAGCTCATTAAAGAGCAGACTGAAAAAGAAGCCAAGCGTCAGACTGCGGAGAAGTACGTTTCCAGCTTGCGGATCACTGATTCCTGCAAGACCGAAAAAACTGGCCGCGAACGCTGGATTTCTGAATAAACAAATCAACTAAGGAGGTATGCCTTTAATGGGTATCGGATATGTAGCAAGTAACCAGAATTACTATGAAGGCCGTCTGACTCTCGCTGGCAGCGCACCAATCTCTGCTGGTACTCTCGTTAGCGGCGACTTTGCAGCTGGCACCGCAACTCTCGGTGTAACTGCTAATAAGCCTGTATTTTTTGTAGCACAGGAAATCGATGAGCCAATTGAATATGGTATCGCCGACCTCGATCAGGAGATCAAAGTTGGTAAGCACCTCAAGCTGGCTCCTCTGATGGATGGTGCTGTATATAAGACCACCGAAGTAAACGGCTCTGTTGTAGCCGGTGACGTTTGCAACTTCACTTCCGGTAAGTTCGCAAAATCTACCGCTGGGACCGCTGGCGCTGACTTTATCGTCACTCAGGTAGACCAGATCGCTGACACGCCAATCTACAGCCTGCTCTATGAAAAAGCAGCAGTTGCCTCTGGCGGCGGCGTCGGTGCGTAATTAAAAGGAGGTAATGCACAACATGGCAAATAGAAATGATGACATCGTTAAAGTGTATGTCGCTGACATCCACGGCAACTTAGAAGATAAAGGTTTTAAGAAAACCGACCTCGCTGAATGCGACGAGATCATCCGTGACTTCGCCAAGAAAGGCGATCCAATGTCTCGTTACCAGATCGCCGAAGTTACCACCTTCGTTGTTGACGAACTGCTCAAGGAAACCGAAGACTTCTTCCGTCAGCTCGCCGAAGTGAAGACCGTAGCCAACGGCGAAAAGGCTCAGTTCCAGGTCGCACAGAATGACGTAACCGCGTACATCCTCGCTAAGGGCGGCACCCCACTGCGTACCAAAATTGCCAACAACTTCGTAACTGTTGACACCGTTGAGATCGCAGCTCGTCCTTACATGAACTTCCAGGACATCGCTACCGGTCGTCTGAAAATGTCCGATATGGCTACTTCTGCCGCTCGTGAGATCACCTATAAGAAACTGCTCTATGTTCAGGACATCCTGAATGCCGCAGTTGCTACCATCGGTGAAAACGGCTATCTGGCTACCAACAGCCTGACTGCTACCAACTTCAACAAGGTACTCGCAACCTTCCGTCGCATGAGTCCTGGCAAGGTTCGCATTATCGGTGATGTTGGCGCTCTCGATCACATCGATCCACTGGTCAACGATAACTACACCTATGCACCAGATGGCGTAAGTGAAATCCTGCGCATGGGTTACATCGGCAACTACAAGAGTGCTACCGTAATCGGTCTTGAAAACCCTATCGTTGATTTCGCGCTGAACCCACTGCTCGACACTGACATCTTCTACCTCCTCGGTGGCGAAGTATCCCCACTCAAGGTCGTTAATGAAGGCAGCGTCCGCACCATGGAACAGCAGAACATCGACGACGAATCCTATGAAATGGTCATTCGTCAGGACTTCGGTGCCGCTTGGGTCGCTGGTAAGTACCCAACCCTCGGTGCAGTTAAGTTTACCGCGTAAGCAAACAGAACTACGTAAATAAGCAATACGAAGAATAAATAACAGGCGGCGCGTAGGCGTCTTTTTTGTGCGCCTACGCGGTTGACCGCCAACACAAAGGGCGCTGAAACGGCGCGGAAAGGATTAAGGTGTAACTATTGGCAACCCCAAAAGTACGAATTGAAAACCCAAACAATTACTTGGTGATCGTGGGTCTTTCAAATGGAATCTCTCGAGAGGTCAAACCGGGTGCGTTCATCATGATCGATCCGGAGGAAGCTGAATATCTTGCGGCTACCACCTCTTTCTTCACAGACAAACATCTCATCATCAAAGATCAGAAAGTCGTTGAAGAGCTTGGTCTTGATCCAGAAGAAACCCATTACGTGACCGACGAAGAGCTTGCAAAGATTTTGAAGAGCGGCAAGGTCGCCGACTTCCATAAATTCATCGACAGTCTCGTCGGCAATCTCCCACAGATCATCCGTGTGCGCGACATGGCATCCGAGCTTGACTTGGCTTCTTCTCGCGTGAAATACATCAATGAAAAACTGAACGTTGAAATTTAAGGTGGGCTTGCGATGGCTGATGAACAATTTACAAGATTGCGCAACCGGCTTATGCAACTGACCGCTTTACAACAAACGCCGGTCGAATACACCGAACAAGATTATGACCTCCTCATTGTAGAAGGCATCAAAGGATTGTACGTCGATCTCAACAAGTCAGCCATCTATCGTACTGAGTTTGATGAACAGAACCTCAGCTTCATCGATAAGGAACTGCTTATCTCGGAAGAAGAATACATTTTACTCAAAGCTCATCTCTCTTTTTACAAGATGGTTCAGGCCGACGTAAACACCATTGTCGGTTACTCGACAGATTCATTGACGGTCACGAACGCTGATAAGCCATATGCGAACTTAAATGCTGAAATGGAGCGAATCGAAAAACGGTTAGTCGAACTGTTCTTCAAGGTAAGATTGGAGGCTGGTAGCGATTAAGACCGTACACGTTGAATACTTTAATAAAGACGTTGAGTTGGTAGGTGAAGAAGATTTGCCATTGGATGTTTACACGCTCCGCCTAGCTCATAACGTTCTTAGACTGCTAGAAGACATCGAAGACTCTGGGATGGATCAGGAATCAGAAGAATACAAAAGCATCCGACACCGTATTTTTGATATTTGTGGCGCACTACAGCGCTTGCCGGGAAATCTGAATTGCGAGTGATGACGTATGAGATTTTACGTACCACCTAACCTCGTAGAGAACTACGAGAACTTTTTAAAGACTTCCGTATGCAAAGATATCAAATGGTGTCGATTTTTTATTCCCGATGACGACCGTAACGAATGGGTTGAAGAGCGTGCAGAGATCACGCGATTGAACTACAAGTCCAAACAATACGGTGCTGACGGTTCCCTTCCTATCCGCTTGTCGAAAAACTCGAAGATCAAAAAGGGCGATATGGTCGAATGGGAAGGCAAGTATTATCTGATCTCTTGGTATGTCCACAATGCGATCCCAGACTCTCAAGCCACAATGCTCGACTATTGCAATGTGCGCGGATGCTTCTTCCGTGAAAACGAAGCAGGCGATCATGTAGATCATCTCACCGGTGAAATCCTCGAAGAAGCGCCAAAGTTCTTGAAAGTGACGAATGACGTGTACGGGTTCTACATTTTAAACGGCAACTATGAAAAACGTTTAAAGAACTCGCAGGCTGGTCTTTTCAATGATAACCGCACTTCTTTGATGATCCAGAGTAATCCGGATACATTGAAGGTGAAGCGCGGCGATTACTTTGTCTGGCTTGATGAAGTGCATCAGGTCGATGACATCTCCCTCGTGGAGGTTGACGAAAATGGCGAAGGGATTCTGACGATCCACCTAGGCCTGACGCTCAACGACGACGCGCTCGAGTACATTCATGGTGGCGACTATGATGAAGATTTTCTTCCGTATTGCAGAGGATAACTTATGGCATCCGATCTTATCACAGCAAGATTTCCAGAATATCCATTGATCGACGCAATACGAAGACGATTACGCGAAGAACTTGAACCTTACATTGACGACATGAAAGCTGGTGTCGCAAAAGGCACAACCCCTAATTCTCCGGGATGGTGGATCGGTAACATCCAGTCCTACATCCAACTTGAAGATTTAGGTGGCGGTGGCGGCATGATCGTGTTCGGACTTGGTTTGATCAACGGCACGCCAGAACAAGCACTCTGGCAGGCTTACATTTTCAACTCAGGCTCTGGCCCTGTCTTCTCCGTGTTTGGCGGTTACTATAACGTCAACACCGGTGCCAATGAAATGGGTGGCGCACCTCCGGTTTATGAACATCGCAACTGGGGCAAGGGCGCAAACCATTGGTTCGATGATGTAGCGGATCGCCTTACGAGTGGCGCATTAATGAATATGATGGAAAAGATCGTAAGAGAAGCAGTTCGAGAATTGTTTGCGAGTGGCGCTTGGCAACTCAAAGGACATTCTGTAACTATTCGAATTTAAGGAGTTATGTAATGGCACAAGAAGATCAACTCAAGGCCATTAGACTTCTTCTATTTAACGACGAAAAATTAAAAGAACTAATGGCTATTCCAGAAGATGACTACTATAGCATCATAGCCTTTCGAGATAAATACTGCATTGCTGGGGCGGGTACGTTTGAAAACATCGAGATGGATATCCCAGTTCGTCTCCTGCTTTTCTGGTCAACGATGACCCAGACAAACAACAACTTCGTCAATTACCGTCCGCTCGATATTGAAATCTGGGTGCAACGGTCGCACGAATATGGCGTTACCAACAACGTCTTTGACAGGCGGCAGGAGCTTATCGCAAACCGCATCAAGTACCTGCTGACCAAAGATCGCATCGAGCATTTCAAATTCGTGTTCGACGACATGAATGACATGCGCTCCAACACG
>CAUDRX010000115.1 GCA_958451915.1 uncultured Peptococcaceae bacterium | reverse complement strand
GATCGAAGAACAGAGAATGGATGAGATTACGAGCGCTTTCTACGGTTGGCGGGTCACCAGGACGTAAACGCTTATAGATCTCGATCAGAGCTTCCGGTTCGTTGGAAGTGGTATCTTTTTCGATGGTTGGCTGGATCAGCTCGTCGCCGCCGAAAAGTTCGAGGATATCTTCATCCTTACTGTACCCAAGGGCGCGCAGGAGCACGGTGGCTGGCAGCTTTCTCGTGCGGTCCAGACGCACATACATGACATCGTTGGCGTCACTTTCGAGTTCGAGCCAAGCGCCACGGTTAGGGATGACCGTGCAGCCAAAGAGTTCTTTACCCGCGGTGTCGATCTCACGATTGTAATACACCCCAGGGCTGCGCACTAACTGGCTGACAATGACACGTTCAGCACCATTGATGACAAATGTCCCCTGGTCCGTCATCAGCGGGAAGTCGCCCATAAAGACTTCCTGTTCTTTGATCTCGCCGCTCTCCTTGTTGAGCAGGCGCACTTTAATACGCAATGGCGCAGCGTAAGTCGCGTCACGATCCTTGCATTCTTCTACGCTGTATTTTGGTTCCCCAAAGCTTGACGTCAGAAAATCAAGCTGCAGCGTATCAGAAAAGTCCGTGATAGGAGAAACTTCATCAAATGTTTCTTTTAACCCTTCTTCAAGAAACCAATTATAGGAGTTGCGCTGGATCGCGATGAGGTTTGGCATCTCCATGATCTCTTTGATCTTTGAAAAGTTATGTCGCTCTGTTAATGCATGGCTGCTTAATTCAACCAAAGCGTTCACCCCTTACTAAATCTTTAGACGAAGTTGCGTACGACAAATAGAATAAACGATGGACTACCGTCAATGGTACCATCATAACAATAGCTAATCAATTTTAGTGCAAAACACATCCCTTGTCAAGAGAAAAAACGACTTTTTTCAGCTTTTCATTCTTGTCGTCGCCACGAAAAAAACGCATCTTCCATACGGAAGATGCGTTCCTGACGATGGGCGATACTGGACTCGAACCAGCGACCCCCTGCATGTGAGGCAGATACTCTAACCAACTGAGCTAATCACCCTTGTCTGACTATTACCCTACCACTAAACGTCAGCCCTGTCAACCATCCCGGCTATAGAAAAAGCCGCAGCAGAAACTGCGGCTTTTCGTTCAGCTGTGATAAAGATGGGCATAAACGCCGCCTTTGGCCAGGAGTTCCTCATGGGTGCCGCTCTCGGCGATACCGTCTTCGGTGAGAACGAGGATACGTTCCGCATTCTGGATGGTCGAAAGGCGGTGGGCAATGACAAAAGTGGTGCGGTGCTCAGCGAGTTTCTCAAGAGAAGCCTGAACGATACGCTCACTCTCATTATCAAGCGCCGAAGTTGCCTCATCAAAGATGAGGATCGGTGGGTTCTTGAGAAAGACACGCGCAATAGACAGTCGCTGTTTCTGCCCACCGGAAAGCTTGATGCCACGCTGGCCGATGTCTGTCTCGTAACCATCAGGGAATGCCATGATGAAATCATGGGCATTGGCGTTTTTGGCAGCAGCAATGACCTCTTCCGGCGTGGCATCCGGCTTGCCGTAGAGAATGTTCTCATAGACAGTGCCGGCAAAGAGATAGACATCCTGCTGCACGATACCAATATTGTCACGCAGACTCTTCAGTGTAACATCACGGATGTCGCGGCCGTCAACGGTGATGCGGCCGCTGGAAACATCGTAGAAGCGCGGGATGAGCGAGCAGAGCGTGGTTTTGCCGGCGCCCGAAGAGCCGACCAGCGCAACATAGGCCCCAGCCGGCACATTGATATTGATATGCTGGAGAACCTCCTCCTGGTTCTCTTTATAATGAAAAGAAACGTTGTCAAAGCAGATATCACCGCGGACATTTGTAAGCGGCTGTGCGTTGGGGCTGTCTTCGATATCTGGTTCAATGGCCATGAGCTCGCGGAAACGTTCGAAGCCCGTGTAGCCGTTCTGAAACTGCTCGGTGAAATTGACAAGAGTGGTGATCGGTTCAGTAAAGACACTGATATAGAGCAAAAAAGTCACCAGATCGGCGATGTCGAGGCGGCCGTTCGCGATGAGGATGCAGCCGGTGATGATGACACTGACCTGGATCAAAGTGGTAAAGAAGCCGACCCCGGCCTGGAAAGTACCCATATAATGATAACTGTTCTTTTTAGCCGCAAGAAAACCTTTGTTGCCAATGGAAAATTTGCGATTCTCCTCTGCTTCATTGGCAAAGGATTTGACGACGCGGATGCCTGCAAGATTATCCTCGATCCGGGCATTGATCTCAGCGATCTTCTCACGGTTACGGCGGGACGCACGACGCATGCGCTTGTTGAGCACAAGCGCGAAAACGAACATCACTGGCAGAATGACAAAGGCCGCCAGAGCCAGGGAAACGTTGATATTGATGAGGATGATAAAGGCGCCGACGATCTTGAGAACAGAAAGGATGATATTCTCCGGCCCGTGATGCAGAAGTTCGGTGATATCGAAAAGGTCGTTGGTCACACGGCTCATGAGCTGGCCGACCTTGGCATCATCATAAAAGGAGAACGACAGTTTCTGCAGATGATCGAAAACCTCTTCACGCATGTTATACTCGATCTTTGCACCCATGACGTGTCCGTAATTACCGATAAAAAAGCGGCTGTAACAGTCGACGATGAGCAATACTGCGAGCCCCGCAGCGATGTAGGCCGTCTGGTGCAGGATGATGTCCCGCGGCTCATAGATCAGCGTCGAGGTCACATATCGCACGACCAGCGGGATGATCAGCGCCACCGCAGCGGAAAGGGTCGCAAAGAGCATATCCGCCATAAAGATCCCCATGTAGGGCTTATAGTAGCTGAGCATTTTTTTGAACGTATCTGACAAAAGTATCTCCCTCCTTATTACTTGTTCAATAGGGTGTGCGCACCCAATCGAGCTTGATCAATCCGCCTTTGCGTTCGTGGCCAGTCTCCCAGAGACGTTCCATGTCAAGCCAGTGCGCAGCGCCATAAGTCACTGCGCGGACCTCTGGACGTCCTTTCCGCAGACGATAGCCTGCAAGATTGAACCAATGCCACTGAAAATCACGAAAAACAGGATCTTTATGGTAGAGCACCAGACAGGGCACTGCGAGATCCCGGTCCACCTGCTGCTGCACGAGTGCCCACGCATCCTGCCAGGGCGCTTCACCATCAAGTCCCTGCAGACTGATCGCGTTCACGCCCCGATCCTGCAGAAAAGTGCCAAAGCCTTCCAGATAATACACCAGCCTGTCTACACCACCTTTGCGTGGTCTCAGATAAGGCTTCATCACTTCCGAAAGCGCCAGATAATCAACCCGCGTTACCTGCGTCGGATCATGCGGATAGAGGCTCGAAAGTCCATGGTCACGCGCCAGCAGCACACAAAGATCACAGGCTGTGACGGCCGCACAGCCACCAATATTCATCCACCAATCGACGAACCAGTCCTGGTTCCAGCCCAGCGAGCCATCGATCGTATAATATGTCAGTTCTTTCATCCATCGTCACCTTCTCCAAAAGTCTATCCCATAGTTTAATACAGCCACCCCTGATCTGCAATCCCATGCATCAAAAAAGCGGGAACAGCCCTGTGTTCCCGCAAACACTCATGTATAGAGCAAGGTGAGGAGCTTTTTTCCTGTGGCCGTGCGGAAGAGGTTTTCCGCAACATGCGCGATCGCAGCTTCGCCTGCACCATCCTCATAGAGATTCACGAGCATATCCGCCTCAAGCAGGATCTGGTGATCAATGCTCTCCACCGGCGAGTAGGTATGGTGGTGCCCCACCAGCCAGGCAACACGCGCGACTGTCTCTGTCTCCAGACCGATCTCTGTGAGCAGTTCCTGCGCCAACGCCGGTCCCTCCATTTCCTGATACCTGCCATCGGCGCAGCCATATTTTTCTTCCGCAGCATGAATGCCGATATCATGCACCAATGCTGCGCATTCGATCACAAAGCGCGTGGCTGGATCGACCAGCTCTCCACGTGCGATCAGTGCAGCAAAGCGATGTACCTTGAGAAGATGCTGGATACGCCTGGCGTCTCCTTTGTCAAATTCAAGCATGCGCCACGTCACTGTCTCGATGAGTGCTGGCGCTTCAATCTCTGTGATCATCATTTTCCCTCCGTTCCTTTCTTTCTGAAATACTATAACAAAAAATACCGTCGGTCGAAAGACAGTCTCTCGACCGACGGCAAAATACTTCGATCATTCTTTGATGCCAACCACGGTGATCTTGGAACGCATGAGCAGCGCCCAGCCGAGGAAGCTGATAATACCACTGGCGAGCACGACAGCGCCAAGGGCGAGCACCCCGTTGGAAGCAGCAGATACACTCATCATACCAACACTGCCAATGCAGGTGAAGATCCCATTGAGAAGAGAGGAAGCTGAACCGGTGTCTCCTTTTTGTTGTTCCAGAAGCAAATTGGAACTGAAAGGACGGATCAGCGAGCCACAGAAAGTGAACGGTGCAAAACCGATCCAGAAGAGCAGCGGCATCTGCTGACCGAGCAGGAGCAGGATGATCCCGGCAATGATATAGCCAATGAAGCAAGTATAGATCAGTCTCTGCTTGTCCATCCTGGTCAGGAAACGCACATATACGACCGGTCCCAGGAGGGAAACAAGGGCATTGACCGCAAAGAAATAGCTGTAAGCCTGTTCGCTCAAACCGAAGAAGTCCACATAGATATAGGACGACACTGAAATGTATCCCATGAAGGCAAAATTATACAGAGAGAAGATGATGCATGGCACCAGAAACCCCATGTTTTTGCCAACGGTGATAAGCTTTCCCAGAGAAGCGAACGCTGAACCATGCAGACGTTCCTCTTCCGGCAAGGTCTCACGATAAAGAAAAGAGAGCACAAAGACGATCAGCCCGGCCACCGTCAGCACTTCAAAAGCCCCACGCCAGTCAGTGATCTTTAAGAGCATTGCGCCGAGTACCGGTGCAAGCATCGGCGCCAAACCAGAGGCCGACTGCACAACGGCAAGGATCGTCTCACGCTGACGGCCGGCAAAACAATCTTTAACAAGAACAGTGGATGCTGAAATGATGCCCCCGGCACTGATACCCTGACAGACACGTGCAGCGATCATCACATAAACGTTAGGCGACAGCGCACAGAAGGCGCTGGCCAGCGTATACATCGCACTGGAAACGAGCAGGACTTTGCGGCGGCCATACTTGTCACACAGCGGTCCCAAAAAGATCGTACCAACAGCAAAAAAGAAGAAAAAGCTGACGAGTGTCAGATTGACCAACGAAGCCGAAGCATTGAAATGGCCGCTCATTGTCGGCAGCGCCGGCAGATACAGGTCCGTCGAAAGCGGGATGAACATATTCATCAGAGTGATGAAGAGCACCATCCCTTTGCGTCCGAGAAACTTTTGTTTTTGAATGTTTTCAGCAGTGTTCATGGATCACGCATTTTCCTTTCTAAAATCTTGATGAGAATGAAAACATAAATAATTACAGCGGTCAGGCACAACTGCCGCCTGACCGCAACGCCTGAATTTTACCATGGGTAATCTTTTCTCCCTAGTCAAATACTGACCATGTACGCATAAAAAAGCCGGTGTTCCCGAAGGAACACCGGCACTGATACGCTTGTCGATCACTTACCAAAGCTGAAATGTGCATCCGCATCGAGATCCACTTTGATAGTATCACCCTCGTGATAGGTACCTGCGAGCAGGGCATCGGCCAATGGATCTTCGATCTGATCCTGAATGGCGCGGCGCAGTGGACGGGCGCCGAATTCTGGGTCATAGCCAACCTTAGCCAATTCATCCAGCGCAGCATCTGTGAGTTCGATAGAGAGACCGCGGTCTGCGAGACGCTTTCTGAGGTCTTTCATCATGATACCCACGATCTGCTTAAGCTCCATATCAGTAAGTGGATGGAAGACAACGATGTCGTCGATACGGTTGAGGAATTCCGGACGGAAGGCCTTCTTCAATGTGTCCATGACCTTTTCTTTCATGGCTTCATAGTCGCTGGCAGCCTTTTCGGCGCCTTCATCGACACTCGTAAAGCCCATGGTCTTGCTGTTCATGATGGACTGGCTGCCCAGGTTGGAGGTCATGATGATAACCGTGTTCTTGAAGTCAACGACACGTCCCTGGCTGTCCGTCAAACGACCATCATCGAGTACTTGCAGAAGGATATTAAAAACATCCGGATGCGCTTTTTCGATCTCATCCAGCAGGATGACGCTGTAAGGTTTGCGGCGAACCGCTTCAGTGAGCTGGCCGCCTTCATCATAACCGACGTATCCAGGAGGTGCCCCGACGAGGCGGCTGACAGCGAATTTTTCCATGTATTCACTCATATCGATGCGCACCATTGCATCTTCATCATCGAAAAGAGCTTCAGCGAGCGCTTTCGCCAGTTCCGTTTTACCGACACCTGTAGGCCCTAGGAAGAGGAAACTACCGATCGGACGTTTGGCATCCTTGAGACCACTGTGAGCACGACGGACCGCTTTGGAAACCGCGGTAACGGCTTCTTCCTGACCAATGACACGTTCATGCAGAATATCTTCCAGATGCAAAAGACGCGCACTGTCTTCTTCAGTGAGCTTGGTCACCGGTACGCCAGACCAGTTGGAGACGATCTCCGCGATGTCTTCAGCGTTCACCACCTGATGAGAGGTCTTATTCTGCTTGTCCCAGGCTTCGCGGGCACTATCAAGCTCGGACTGAAGGGCTTTCTTCCGATCGCGTACTTCCGCTGCTTTTTCAAATTCCTGGGCCTGGATGGCAGCTTCCATCTCACCAGTCAGGCTCTCCAGCTCGTTTTCCATTTTCTGGATGTCCGCAGGAGCGATGTTGTGACGCAGACGTACACGCGAGCAGGCTTCATCAATGAGGTCAATGGCCTTGTCAGGGAGCTGACGGTCGTTGATGTAGCGGTCCGAGAGTCTGACAGCACTGATGATGGCTTCATCCCTGATCTCGACCTTATGGAAAGCTTCGTATTTATCCTTGATACCACGCAGGATCTCAATGGCATCATCCACGCTCGGTTCATCAACGGTGACAGGCTGGAAACGACGTTCCAGAGCAGCGTCCTTCTCGATATACTTGCGATACTCGTCAAGAGTCGTAGCGCCGATGACCTGCAGATCACCGCGCGCCAGTTCTGGCTTGAGGATATTGGCTGCATCGAGAGAGCCTTCGGCGCTGCCTGCACCGACAATGGTATGGAGCTCATCAATGAAGAGGATCACATTTTTGCGGCTCT
>CAUDRX010000114.1 GCA_958451915.1 uncultured Peptococcaceae bacterium | reverse complement strand
TTAGAAAACATGGAGTATCCACTTTGGTTCAAGTAAACGATCATGAAGTGTGTATAATTCCAGGAGGTGGCTATTCTTCAGATGGATCGTCGACGGAAGCAGTTAGAAAATCCATAGACGTGGAAAACATATTATGGGACTGTAATCAAATCGTATTAAACAAGATGTGGAGAATTATCAACGATATTCGAATCGTGACAGGAAAATTTGAAAAAAATATGTCAGTTAAAGTTATGGCTCTCTTATTAGGATCAGAAAATAGAATTACTTTAGTGGAGGAAATAAATCAGGTTATTATCCAACTTGTATTTCAAGAACCGCATGGAATTCTTCGCGTTATTAATCCACGAAGTTACACGATTTCAGTTAAAAATGCGTGGATGCCTATAGAGACTAAAAAATGATGCGTTTATAGAGGGTTGCAAAAACAAAACACCTTGCAAGAAAGATGTCTTTAATCTTTTAGTGCAAGGTGTTTTTTGATGCTAATGATTAATGGTAAATCATTTCAGAGATTCATAATAGGACTTTATCTTCTGAGCGATCAACTTACGGCGCAAGTCGAGAAATTTGTCATATTGCTGGTAGTCCATATCGAAGATCTCTTCGGGGATACAGTTTTGCCGAAGGTTTTCTATGAGCTTTTCTTTGGATGTGATTCCGCCGTAAACGGGTGTTTTTGTTTCACACTGCATTTTTACGGCACCCATATAATCTCGTGGAGAGCTATCTTTGATTTTAATATTAATTTCCGATTGCGTATAGACATAGTTGGCGATTTGATTATATGCTCTTTTTTCCTTGGTTCCATGGTTTTGTAAATATTTTCGTGGAAAAATATGATGAATGTCTCCGCGTTGCATAATTAAAGATTCGACATCAATATGTTCAGAAAGAAAGCCAAGATCCCCGGCCTTTACTTGTGCCATCAGGAAGACTTTAAACATTGGGCTGCTGGATACAGGCGTTGTTAATTTGGTGATAAGACTGTTGTTCCAAAATGCATCTGATAGTTCACCAGATTCAATTTCTGCTAGATACTTCAGAGGCTCATTGGAATTGAAATGTTTAATATCATAGTCGAAAGTGGACTCAGGAGAACTGGAATATCTGCTGGTTAAAATTGTGAGAACAAGCCAACAACGCACAATTTTTTCGATGATCGTTGCGTCTTCATTTTTTGCTCTCAAAAGAAGATAGAGGGCATAGCCAAAATTAAGTACGTTTTGAGAACGAATCATTGATGAGGAGACAATTCCGGTGGACTTGATGATCATAAGATAACGCTGAAAGTTAGTTTGATTGACAAAATCAAGCACACCATCATGAAGCTTATTGAAAGAATCTTCGGCGATTGTTTCCTGATATTCACGAGTTTCAAAATCACGCCCAGATAACAAACTAACCAGATCAGCAAGTCGGCCGCGTAAAAACTTGAAAGTGAAAGCGACACGTAAAACATCAGTGTAGTCTGGGGTATAGATGTCATTATTTATGTTGACAACCCATTTGATCTTTTGAAAGTCGGTGCTATTTGCAAAGTCGGAGTCATTTTGACAAATAGCACTGAAATCTTCTGGCTTTTGCATAAGGTGACAGAAATAGTCGATCATTTTGCGGATCTGATTTCCATTATAACGGTCATCTGCTGAGATTTTAGACATTGCGAAATCTGCTTGAGATAGACTAACACCTTTCGAGTTGATGCGGATGAAAATTTCTGTCACATGAACGATATCTAGCTGAGAAGAGAGTTCAATGATCCCGAGGTTGTTATTTTCAATTTGTTTTAGTTTGGTGATTACAGCATTAATGGTGCTTCTTTTTTCGTTGTCAAGATGATTGTTGTTGCAGTAGTCAATGACAAAATTGAATGCATCAAATTGAGGCTTGAATAGAACGGAAATGTCCGGAATCCAAGCGGTGTTCTTTTTGATCGCAGCATTTTGTACATCGAATCGCTCTTCTTGCGGATTAAATGCAATGCGAATAGGCTTTTTGCGATAGCTGTCATCTACAACTTCTTCTCCAACAATAGCAGCTTGTAAAGCGGTGATTCGCTGCTGGCCGTCGATTAGTATTTTTTTGCCTTGAGAGATTGAACCATCTTTAAGCCGAATATCGGGATTTTTCCATATCACAATGTAGCCAACGGGAAAGCCGGAATAAAGAGAATCGATCAAATCACGTACTTTTGTAGCATTCCAAACGAAAGGACGTTGAATTTCCGGGACTGCAAGTTCACCATTACGAATCCAGCTTAATATTGTTTGGATAGAACTGTTGTTTACCTCGTATTGTGCCATAAAAACACCTCGTTAATTGAATTTTAAGGCTAACTATAATTAATATATCACTAGGATATGATCTCTACAAGGAAAATAAGATCTGATGAATAGAGGAACAAGGAATCATCTAAACTTTTAATTTTGAAGCAAGCGCCTGCGGACGCTTGCTCCTTTTGTATCCGACATCTTGTCTATTGCTCTGCCACCTTCTTGAGGTCGTTTATTTCCGAACCGCCTCTCGCTAAGTGGGTGCCCGTTACTAGCCGAGCAGAGCAGCCAGGAACCTGCAAGCGCTGCCCTACGGCGTCTCACGATGTTTGTCGCTTGCAGAACCCTGCCTGCTCTGCTTTGGCTAACGGTGACCCCACTAATAAGCGAGAGGCTATATCGAAAACGAAAACGAGCTGGAAAGGAGGCTTGCAGATCAATAGGATGGCGGAAATTTTTATTTCCCCACAAAATAGCTCAAGGCTTCTTGAAAACGAAATTTTTTCAAATTGAAAGGATGGTAATTAAGATGAAAGTTTTAGTCATTGAGTCGGGAAAAGATCCTGTTGCTAGGGAAATCGATGGAAGTTTGAAGAGCATGCAGGCTGTTGTGGGTGGTTATATTCAGGCTTTCTATCCATGGTGAGAAGAAGTGGCGATTGTTTGTAATGATGAAGGGAAAATCAATGGCTTGCCGTTCAATCGTCCTATCTTTGGTGAACGTGGGGAGCTGTTGGACATTATCGCGGGAACATTTTTCATTTGTGGAGCACCGGTTGATAGTGGTAAATTTACCGATCTGCCAGAAGATCTGATCGCGCATTACACGCGAATGTTTCAGCTTTGATTTTTAGGAGGTTAGGATCATGAAATATTTAAGCGAATCTATTAGAACACTGGAAGAATTGAAAAAGGAATATCACCGGCTCTGTTTGAAGCTCCACCCTGATGTTGGTGGCAGCGATGAAGAGATGAAGACCTTAAACGCTGAATATGAGACCCTTTTCGATCGCGTGAAGAACATTCATGTCAATAAAAATGGTGAAACGTATGAACGCGAAACGGAAGAGACACCGGAAGCGTTTCAGGAGTTGATCGCGGAATTGTTGAAAATGGATGGTATTGAAATCGAGATCATTGGTTGTTTCGTGTGGGTGTCGGGAAATACTAAGCTGCACAAGGAGCAGTTAAAAGCACTGGGCTTCAAATGGCACAGTAAGAAACAGCACTGGTACAAATCGCCGGGTGGTTATCGCAGATGGGGAAAAGGTGAATACACTCTGGACGAGATCCGCGGCATGTATTCCAGTATGAGGATCCGGAAGGATCAACAGCAGCGGGAGAAAGATAAACATCTGGCATTGACGTAAAATAAAAAAGAGATATATCCTATCTGCATAGGGTATATCTCTTAAAATTTTTCCAGCCTTCGGCTGGGATTTTCTTTAGTAATAAGAAAGCATGTCCTCTTTGCCGTTTGAAATTTGGTCGTAAGTTGGTCGTAAGTATCGAAAAAATCCGTTCATTGAAGCGGCCAAAACTGCTTTTTTACAGCTTCGAACTTATCGAAATGCAGTCACTCATCACCAACAAACGAGCAGCTCATCAATACAGCTTCGATCCTGCTGGGATGTGGTCGTCGACCATCAGCAGATGCAGGTCTTCTTTGCCGTCTTTCTGGTTGACGGCGCTGATGACCATGCCGCAGCTGTCGATGCCCATCATTTTGCGTGGTGGCAGGTTGGTGATGGCGATGAGGGTCTTGCCGATGAGTTCCTCTGGTTCGTAGTAGTCGTGGATACCGGAGAGGATGGTACGATCTTCGCCTGAACCGTCGTCCAAGGTGAACTGGAGGAGCTTTTTGCTCTTTGGCACGGCTTTGCAGTCGAGCACTTTGACGGCGCGGAAGTCGCTCTTGGAGAAGGTGTCGAAGTCGACCATGTCCTGGAAGAGGGGTTCGATCTCTACGCCTGTGAAATCGATGGTCTCTGTTTGTTCAGCTTTTGGTGCTTCGGCCTTTTTGGCTTTCTTTGCACCTGGTTCGTCCAGTGGCTTCATTGTTGGGAAGAGGAGGACGTCGCGGATGGATTCGGCATTGGTGAGGAGCATGACCATGCGGTCGATGCCGATACCGAGGCCGCCGGTTGGCGGCAGGCCGTATTCGAGGGCGTTGATGTAGTCGGTGTCCATTGGATGGGCTTCATCATCGCCTTTGCGTTTTGCTTCGACCTGTTCTTCGAAACGCTGGCGCTGGTCGATCGGGTTGTTAAGCTCGCTGAAGGCGTTGGCATGTTCGCGGCCGATGATGAAGAGCTCAAAACGGTCGGTGAGGGCTGGATTGTCGGCCTTGCGGCGAGCGAGTGGAGAGATCTCGACTGGGTAGTCGATGACGAAGGTTGGCTGGATGAGGGTGGCTTCAACGGCTTCGTCGAAGAGCTCTTCGAGCACTTTGCCGCGCGGCATGTCGGCTGGGATCTCGCAGCCGTAGTCACGGGCGGCCTGGCGGAATTCGTCATCGGTCATATCGCTGAGATAATCAATGCCGGTGGCTTCTTTGACAGCATCGGTCATGGTGACGCGGCGCCATGGCTTTTCGAGGTCGATGGTGTGCTCACCGTTCTGGAAGACGGCGGTGCCGAGGACCTGCTTGGCGACGGTGCGGAAGAGGTCTTCGGTGAGATCCATCATGGTCTCGTAGTCGCCGTAGGCCTGGTAGACTTCGAGCAGGGTGAATTCAGGATTGTGGCGGGTATCGATGCCTTCATTGCGGAACACACGACCGATCTCGTAGACACGCTCCATGCCGCCGACGATGAGACGCTTTAAATGCAGCTCAAGAGCGATGCGCATGTAAAGGTCGATATCGAGGGCGTTGTGATGGGTGATGAACGGGCGGGCGTTGGCGCCGCCGGCGATGGTATGCAATACTGGGGTTTCGACTTCAAGGAAGGATTTGCTGTCGAGATAGCTGCGGATGGCGGTGACGATCCTGGAACGCAGGATGAAGGTGTTCTTCACGTCCGGGTTCATGATGAGATCAACGTAACGCTGGCGATAGCGCAGTTCGGTGTCGGTGAGCCCATGGAATTTTTCCGGCAGTGGGCGCATGGACTTGCAGAGGTGGTCGTACTGGTGGACCTTGATGCTGAGCTCGCCGCGGTCGGTCACGAAGACGCTGCCGGTGATGCCGACAATGTCGCCGATGTCGGCTTTTTTGAAGAACCAGTGCTGTTCTTCGCCGAGGATGTCCTGGCGGCAGTAGATCTGGATGTTGCCGCTGATGTCAGCGATGTTGGCAAAACCGGCTTTGCCCTGGCCGCGCTTGGCCATGATGCGGCCGGCGATCTTGACTTCTTCGCCGCTTTCGATGAGGCTGTCTTTGTTTTCGATGACCTCATTGATGTGATGGGTGATGTCAAAACGGTGACCAAATGGGTCGACGCCGCGTTCGCGCAGGGCGTCCATCTTTTCGAGACGGACGTTCATGATCTGCTTGAGACCGCCGTCTGCTTTCTTATTTTCGTTGGCCATGGATCAGGCTTCCTCCTTTGTGCTGTCGTGGGAGACTTTCAGGATCTCGTATTCGAGCATGCCGGCTGGGGCGTTGACTTTGATGGTCTGTCCCTGGCGTTTGCCGAGGAGCGCGGAACCGAGCGGGGATTCGTTGGAGATCTTGTTCTGCATTGGATCGGCTTCGCTGGTACCGACGATGCGGTATTCCTCGATGTCGTCGAACTCGACGTCGCGTACGGTGACGTAGGAGCCGATGTTGATCACGCCGGAAGAATGGGTGCCATCTTCGATGACCTGTGCATTATGCAGGGTGGCTTCGATGGTCTGGATGCGGCCTTCGATGAAAGCCTGCTCGTTTTTGGCATCATCGTACTCAGAGTTTTCGCTCAAGTCGCCAAAGTCGATGGCCTGTTTCAGACGTTCGGCGACTTCCTTGCGGCGTACGGTTTTGAGATTGACGAGTTCTTCTTTGAGGTTTTCATAACCTTCTCGTGTGAGAATGACTGCTTCATCCATTGTGTTTGCCTCCTGTTTGATATTTGAAAATTGGATTGACTGATGAAAAAGATCGGGACATCGGTCTACACCTTGTCTCAATCCTTTAAATTATAGAAGGAAGGATTGGGGTTGTCAAGCTGGAATAACTTTTCGTGAAATCGCGAATGGGTGTTTGTGCTTTCCCGTGGAATCATGTATACTAGATACAAGACGATCGGACGACACGTGAAAGGAGCAACCCCTCATGAATGAAGATGCTTACAGAAGAAGACTGGATGCGCCGCTGACGGCGCGCCAGCGCGCGGTGCTCGAATGCATCATCGAATCGGTGGAGCGCCGCGGCTATCCGCCGGCTGTGCGTGAGATCGGGCAGCGTGTGGGGCTTGCGAGCAGCTCAACGGTACATTCGCACATTAAATCGCTCGAAGAGAAGGGCTACATCAGTCGTGACCCGTCGAAGCCCCGTGCCATCATGGTGCTGCGCGGTCTGGACGGCGAAGAGTACAGCTTCCCGAGAATGCTCGATGAAGCGGAGCATTACGACGAAGTGATCAATATCCCGGTGGTGGGTAACGTTGCTGCCGGCGAGCCGATCTTCGCCGATGAGAACATTGAGGACAAGATCACCTTCCCGATGCGTTTTGTGCGCTGCGACGATCCGTTCATGTTGCACATCCGCGGCAACAGTATGATCAAGGCTGGCATCATGAACGGCGATTACATCATTGTCGAGCCGGCGCAGGAGGCGCAGAACGGTGAGATCGTGGTAGCGCTGATCGGTGATGAGGCCACCTGCAAGACGTTCTACCGCGAAAAAGACATGGTGCGTCTGCAGCCGGAAAACGACAGCATGGGTCCGATCTATGTGCAGAATCCGATGATCATCGGTAAGGTGATCGGGGTTTTCCGTGATATGCATGGCTTCAAACCGCGCAAGCTGAATGGCTGAACAAAAAAACTTCCGAACGCGAACGTTCGGAAGTTTTTTATGTGCA
>CAUDRX010000113.1 GCA_958451915.1 uncultured Peptococcaceae bacterium | reverse complement strand
GATGATGCCTTTATAGCTGGCACCGGTGATGAGGATGCAGTGATAGGCGATGCGCTTCATGAGTCTGGTCTTTTCCAGGACCAGCGAGAGGATGAGCGCGCCGATCATCATCCATGGCACATAGTTGAGCCAGGCCGAGAAAACGACATCCCCCGGGGCGATCCCCAGGACGACATAAGCCACCGGCAGCGCGATGGCGACGCCGGTCTGCGGCAGGGAATCGGTGGCAAATGAGATGATAGCGATGAGGGTGATGACTAAAAAGAGACGGAAATCAGCAGTAAAGACATCGTTGGTCGGGACCAGGAAGATGAAGAGCGGCAGGATCACAGTGAGTGCCAGCTTGATCAGCGCGTTCCGGTCACGACCGAGAAAAATTGGTTGAGCGGACATGATTCTCTCTCCTTTCTTGGCGGCGGCAGCGCCGCGACAGCGTCCGATTTCTTATAAAGATATCTTATCTTTTCCATACTGCTGCGACCATAACGGCCGTTAAGGTTTTGGCGAAAATCCGCCGGCAATGGCGATCCTGCACGAAAAAAACCAGCCCGAAGGCTGGCAGAGGTTCAATCGTATTTCATCCTGCGGTGGCCGGCGATGTATTCGGCCAGGGCGGCAGGGTCACAGATGCGCAGACCTTCGGCGGTACACGTGACAATGCCTTCCCGGCGCAGGGCGCTGATGATGCGGGAGACGGTGACGTTGTGCACGGTGAGGTGCTTGCTGATCTCGACGTTTGTGAACTGCTTGGGCAGGAGCGGCCCTTCCGGTGTGGGTACGCTGTGGCGCAGGAGAAAATCACAGACGCGCTGCGGTGCGGGCAGGTCCTGAAGACTGGTGAGGGTGGCTTCGAGCTCGTTATAGATGTCGATGGCACGCACAAAGGCTTCTTCCATCAGCGCCGGATGTTCGCGCATGTAGCGTTTGCAGACGTCCGCCGGGATGCGGTAACAGATGCAGTCTGTGGCGGCGATGAAATCATCGGAGCAGACGCCGTCGAAGCTGCGATCGAAGATCGTCAGGAGTCCGATGATCGAGCCGGTGATCTGACCGCCCTCTTTGGTGTTGCTGATCATCACCGAGCCGTAAGGCGTGAGCACTTCACGGTTGACTTCACCCCGCTTTAAGTAGTATACATATGGCATGGCTTCGCCGCGGCGCAGGATGTATTCCCGCGCTCTGAAGCGACAGGTGGTGACGCCTGGAAGATCGTGAAATGGCATAAGACCGCCTCCTTTGCCGTCATCATACCGCAAAGGCCCGGCGGGGACAAGCCTCTTTCGCCGGCAAACGGCGAAGGGATGGCTGAACATTAAAGACAGAGGAGCGTCGATCATGATAGTGATGTTATTGACAATCAGTTTTTTCCTGGCCGTTCTGGCGGCGCTGGGCTGGTGGCGCTGGCATCGGCTTGCGGCTGATGTGGAGGATCTGTCCGCGCAGTTTGCGGCCATCTGTGAGGGTGCGGGGGAACGCCGGCTGCCGCATCTGAACGCCCGCACACGCACCCTTCGCGGATTTGCCGCGGCTCTGGAACAGCACCTGGCCGGGGATGCGCGCCGCGTGCAGGCAGCTGCCCGGCGCGAGGAAGCGCTCCTGGGCTTTGTGACCACGGCTTCCCGCGACCTCAGCACGCCGGTCGATCATCTCTGCGGCAAGGTGGCACAGCTGCATTCTCAGGCTGAGGCACTGCCGGAAGATCTGCGTGCCCATATCGCCGAGGCCAGGGACCACGCAGGCGCGCTGAGCACGCGCCTGAACTGCTACGCCGCCCTGGCGCAGCTGAAGAGCGGCGCCGTCTGCCTGTCTCCGGAAGCGACCGATCTTTCCCGGCTGGCCCGGGAAACGCTCGCCGGTTTTGCACCGCGTCTGGAAGCGGCAGGTTTCATGGTCGATGCCGATCTGCCGCAGACGCCTGTCGTGCGCACTGTCGATGCGAAGGCCGTGGGCCATATCCTTGAGACCTTCATCGATAACGCCATCCGTTACGGCGCCGATGGCGGCTATCTGCGCCTGGCCCTGGCAGAGACCGACGACGGCGTCTCCCTCACCGTCGAAGACCACGGCGCCGGTCTTGATCCCGAGGCGCAGGCCCGCCTCTTTACCAGCGAGGCTGCAGCAGCTGGCGGATTGGGCCTCACGCTCGCCCGTGCCCTGGCCGATGCCATGGACGCCACCCTCAGCTGCGACAGTCTGCCGCACCTCTGCACCATGTTCACCCTCTGGCTCAAATGTGAAGACTGCGGACAGGACAGCGAAGCTGCCTGAGAAAAGATCATGCGCACCCGTTTTCGGGTGCGCTTTTTTGCGGCAGAGACGGATTTTCTTCGCCGCGTATTATGAGAGGCGTTGTCACACATTGAAAAATCGCTTATACTATAGGGATGGGATATTGCAAACATGATACAGGACAGAGGTGGAGACAATGGCAGATTTTCAACTGGTGGCGCCGTTTCAGCCGACGGGCGATCAGCCTGAGGCGATCGGGGCGCTCTTTGAAGGGCTGAACCTGGGCTATCACCGTCAGACGCTCCTTGGCGTGACGGGCAGCGGCAAGACCTTCACGATGGCCAACATCATCGCCAGGGCCAACCGCCCGGCGCTCATCTTTGAGCCGAACAAGACGCTGGCGGCCCAGCTCTACAGTGAGTTCAAGGCGTTCTTTCCGAACAACGCCGTGGAATATTTCGTTTCATATTATGATTACTATCAGCCGGAGGCTTATGTGGCCTCGACGGACACCTATATCGAAAAAGACGCGCAGATCAACGAGACCATCGAAAAGCTGCGCCATTCGGCGACGGCTTCTCTGCTCGAGCGCCGCGATGTCATCATCATCGCTTCTGTGAGCTGCATCTACGGCCTCGGCTCGCCGGCGTTCTACAAAAACGAGGTGCTGAACCTGCGTCCGGGTCAGGAAGTGGAGCGTGACGATGTGCTGCGCAAGCTCATCGAGATCCAGTACGAGCGCAACGATGTCGACTTCAGGCGCGGGACTTTTCGTGTGCGCGGCGACTGTGTGGAAGTCATGCCGTCGTCTTCGAGTGAGCGCGGCATCCGCATCGAATTTTTCGGCGACGAAGTCGACCGCATCAGTGAGTTCGACTATCTCACCGGCAAGGTCGTGGGCGACCGCGAACACGTCTCGATCTATCCGAACACCCACTATGTCACCGATCCGGAATACCTGGATACGGCCATCGCCAATATCGAAGCTGAGCTTGATGAACGTCTCGCTGAGTTCAAGCGCGAAGGCAAGCTCCTGGAGGCTCAGCGCCTGGAGCAGCGCACCCGCTATGACCTGGAGATGCTGCGCGAGGTGGGCTACTGTTCGGGCGTCGAGAACTATGCGCGTCCGCTCTCAGGCCGTGCGCCGGGGAGCACGCCGGACACCCTCCTGGATTTCTTCCCGCCGGATTTCATCACCTTTATCGACGAGAGCCACGTGGCTGTGCCGCAGATCGGCGGCATGTTCGCCGGTGACCGCTCGCGCAAGGAGAACCTGGTCGAGCATGGTTTCCGTCTGCCGTCGGCGCTGGATAACCGGCCGCTGCATTTTGAGGAGTTCGAGGAGAAGGTGCACCAGACGATCTACGTCTCGGCAACGCCAGGGGATTATGAGCTCTCGCACAGTCAGCAGGTCGTGGAGCAGATCATCCGTCCGACAGGGCTTCTCGATCCGACCATCGAAGTACGTCCGATCGCCGGTCAGATCGACGACCTCATCGACCGCATCAATCTGCGTATTGCCCGCGACGAACGTGTGCTTGTGACGACGCTGACCAAGCGCATGGCCGAAGACCTCACCGATTACCTGGTGAACGCGGGCATCGAGGCGCGTTACCTGCATTCGGAGATCAAGGCACTGGAGCGTATGGAGATCCTGCGCGATCTGCGTCTCGGTGAGTTTGATGTGCTCGTCGGCATCAATCTCCTGCGCGAAGGTCTCGACCTGCCGGAGGTCTCGCTGGTGGCCATCATCGACGCCGACAAGGAAGGTTTTCTCCGGAGCGAGCGTTCGATGATCCAGACCGTCGGCCGTGCCGCCCGCAATGCGAATGGCGAGGTCATCATGTATGCCGATGTCATCACCGGCAGCATGCAGCGCACCATCGACGAGACAGCGCGCCGCCGCGAGAAGCAGATGGCTTACAATGAAGCCCATGGCATCGTGCCGGAGACGGTGCGCAAGGATGTGCGCGAGGACATCTCGCCGCTCAAGGCTGTGGCCGAAGAGACGCCGCAGTATCTCACCCGCGAGGTGCCGGCCGATGCCAAGGGCCGCAAACAGCACCTCAGACTCCTGGAGAACGCGATGAAGGAAGCGGCCAAAAACCTCGAGTTCGAGATCGCTGCCGAGCTGCGTGATGAGATCCGCCGCATCGAAGCAATGGATAAGAAATAAGGAGCGAACATGGCTGAAAATATGATCCGGATCCGCGGTGCGCGGGTCCATAATTTAAAGAACATCGATCTGGACATCCCCCGTGACAAGCTGGTCGTGATGACAGGGCTGTCCGGTTCGGGCAAATCCTCGCTGGCTTTTGACACCATCTATGCCGAAGGCCAGCGCCGTTATGTGGAATCGCTGTCGAGCTACGCGCGGCAGTTTTTGGGGCAGATGGACAAGCCGGACGTTGACGAGATCTCAGGCCTTTCTCCGGCCATCTCCATCGACCAGAAGACCACCCATCGCAACCCGCGTTCCACCGTCGGCACCGTCACCGAGATCTACGATTACCTGCGCCTGCTCTACGCACGCGTGGGCGTGCCCCACTGCCCGAAATGCGGGCGTGAGATCCACCAGCAGTCCATCGACCAGATGGTCGACCAGGTCATGGCACTGGAGGCAGGCACCCGCCTGCACATCCTGGCGCCGGTCGTGCAGAACCGCAAGGGCGAGTTCAGGCAGTATTTCGAACAGCTGCGCAAGAGCGGCTATGTGCGTGTGCGCGTCGACGGCGAGATGCGTGACCTTGCCGAGGACATCACACTGAAAAAGAACAACAAGCATTACATTGAAGTCGTCGTCGACCGACTCAAGCTTAAAGACGGCATCGAGAGCCGTCTGACCGGTTCCATGCAGGCCGCCCTCGACCTCGCCGAAGGCCAGGTCTGGGTCGATGCCGACGGGGAAGTGCTGCGTTTCAGCGAGCATTTCGCCTGCCTCGACTGCGGCATCTCCATGCCGGAGCTGACGCCGCAGCTCTTTTCCTTCAACAATCCCCTTGGCGCCTGCGAGACCTGCAGCGGCCTCGGGGAGGTCATGAGCTTCGACCTCGACCTCATCATCCCGGACAAGAACAAGAGCCTCAATGAAGGGGCCCTCGCACCATGGCGGCGCGGCGCCATCTCGAACTACTACGAGCAGCTCATGTACAGCCTCACCGACAAGCTCGGCATCGACCGCGATACGCCATGGAAGGACCTGCCCAAGGAGCACCAGGACATCATCCTTTACGGCGGCGACCATCCGACGGTCAATTTCCACTATATCAACATGTTCGGCGAGGAAAAGGTCTATCGCAAGGCCTACGAAGGCCTCATCCCGAGCCTGGAGCGCCGCCGCCTCGAAACGCACAGCGAAGCCAGTATGGAGATGCTCGAAGGCTTCATGCGCACCGACCGCTGTCCCGCCTGCAAGGGGCGCCGTCTGCGTCCGGAGGCGCTGGCCGTGACCGTTGGCGGTAAGGCCATCTGGGAGGTCTGCGACATGACCATCGTGGAAGCCCTCGATTTCTTTGAGAACATCACGCTCACAGAGCGCCAGCGCTTCATCGGCCGCCTCATTCTCAGGGAGATCAGCGCCCGCCTGCGCTTCCTCGTGAACGTCGGCCTCACCTATCTCACCCTTTCCCGTGCGGCCGGCACCCTTTCCGGCGGCGAAGCCCAGCGCATCCGCCTTGCCACGCAGATCGGCAGCGGCCTCGTAGGCGTGCTCTACATCCTCGATGAGCCATCCATCGGCTTGCACCAGCGCGACAATGAGAAGCTCATCAACACCCTTAAGCACATGCGCGATCTCGGCAATACCGTCATTGTCGTTGAGCACGATGAGGACACCATGCGCGCTGCCGACTTCATCGTGGACATCGGACCGCGTGCCGGCGCCGGCGGCGGGGAAGTCGTGGCCTGCGGCACACCGGAAGAAGTCGCCGCTGACCCGCATTCCATCACCGGCGCCTATCTTTCCGGGCGCAGGCGCATCCCCGTGCCGAAGGCGCGCCGTCCCGTTGATAAGAAGCGGATGCTGCGCGTTGTCGGGGCACGGGAGAACAACCTCAGGAACATCAATGTCAGCTTCCCGCTCGGTGTGCTCACCTGTGTCACCGGCGTCTCCGGCTCCGGCAAGAGTACCCTCGTCAACGAGATCCTGTACAAAGGCCTGGCCCGCAGGATCTACCCTCAGTTCAAGGGCGTGCCCGGCAAACATCGTGCCATCGAAGGGGCAGAGCAGATCGACAAGATCATCAACATCGACCAGAGTCCGATCGGACGCACACCGCGCTCCAATCCAGCCACCTACACCGGCGCCTTCGATCAGATCCGCGCCCTCTTTGCCAAGACCAAGGAGGCGCAGATCCGCGGCTACAAGGCCGGCCGTTTTTCCTTCAATGTCAAGGGCGGCCGCTGCGAAGCCTGCCGGGGGGACGGCATCATCAAGATCGAGATGCATTTCCTGCCAGATGTCTACGCCCCATGCGAGGTCTGCAAGGGCAAGCGCTACAACCGCGAGACCCTCGAGGTCACTTATCGCGGCAAGAACATCGCCGAGGTCCTCGATATGACTGTCGATGAAGCCGTGGAATTCTTTGAGAACATTCCGGGTGTCTACAACAAGATCAAGACCATCCAGGATGTCGGCCTTGGCTATATCAAGCTCGGCCAGCCGGCCACCACCCTTTCCGGCGGTGAGGCCCAGCGCATCAAGCTCGCCACCGAACTCTCCAAACGGCCGACCGGCAAGACCCTCTACATCCTCGACGAACCGACGACCGGGCTGCACAGTGATGACATCGCCAGTCTCCTTGCGGTCCTTGACCGTCTCGTGGCTGGCGGTGAGAGCATGATCATCATCGAGCACAATCTTGATGTCATCAAGTGTGCCGACTACATCATCGACCTCGGTCCCGAAGGCGGCGCCGGCGGCGGCAAAGTTGTCACCAGCGGTACGCCGGAAGATGTTGCCGCCTGCGAGGCCTCCTACACCGGCCAGTTCCTGAAGCCGATACTGGCACGCGGCTAAAATATGGAGAAAAGATGAAATATGCCATCACTTTCCG
>CAUDRX010000112.1 GCA_958451915.1 uncultured Peptococcaceae bacterium | reverse complement strand
CGCATGGTGAAGTAGACGTCGGCTTTGCTGGCGAGTTCGACGGGGGCGTGCATGGAGAGCATCGGCACGCCGCAGTCGACGACTTCGGCGCCGCGTTCGGCGAGGATGTAGGCGATGGTGCCGCCGCCGCCTTCGTCGACGCGGCCCAGTTCGCCAGCCTGCCATGGCACACCGGCGGCCTTGAACGCGCCTCTGAGTCTGGCGAGAAATTCGGCGTTGGCGTCGTTGGAACCGCTCTTGCCGCGGGCGCCGGTGAACTTGCAGAGGGAGACCCCTTTGCCAAGGACGGCGGTGTTGCGCTTGTCCATGACATCCGGGAAGGTTGGGTCCAGTGCGGCGGTGACGTCGGCTGAGAGCACGCTGGAAGCGGCCAGGGCGCGGCGCACGGCGAGCTCGGTGTCCTTGCCTTCGAGGGCGAAGAGCTCGGCGAGGGCGTTCTCAAAATAGCGGGCGCTCATGGAGGTGTTGCCGACGGAGCCGATCTCTTCCTTGTCGACGAAGAGGCCGACGGCGGTCTGCTGTGGCGTGTGGTCGAGGTGGAGCAGGGCATCGAAGGCGGCAAAGGTGCAGGAGCGGTCGTCGTGGCCGTGGGCGGCGATGAGGCCGCGGTCGAGGCCGACGTCGACGGCGTTCTGCGCAGGCACGAGCTCGAGCTCGGCGAGGAGCAGGTCTTCTTCGATGAAGCCGTATTTGTCGTGAAGGGCCTGGAGGACGGCGGCCTTGACCGGTTCCTTCTCGTCCTCGTCGTCCACTGGGATGTGGCCGATGATGGCGTTGAGCTGTTCGCCGGTGATGGCTTCCGCGAGCTTGCTGTCGTTCTGGCGTCTGGCCAGGTGTGGCAGGAGGTCGGTGATGTAAAGGACAGGGTCGCCTGCTTCATCGCCCAGGCGCACGTTCACGGCTGTGCCGTCTTCGCGGTAGACGACACCGTGCAACGCCAGCGGCATGCAGGTCCACTGGTACTTTTTGATGCCGCCGTAGTAGTGGGTCTTGAGGAGGGCGAGCTCGCCTTCTTCATAGAGGGGATGGCCTTTGAGGTCGAGGCGTGGGGCGTCGATGTGGGCGCCGACGATGTGCATGCCGCGCTCCAGCGGCGCTTCGCCGATGACAAAGAGCACGACGGCTTTGTTCTTGTGATTGAGCACGATCTTTGTGCCAGGGACTGGCTTCTCACCGCGTGCGAGGACGTCCGCCAGGTCGATGAAACCGGCGTCATGGGCCTGGGCCACGATGTTGGCTGCGCATTCACGCTCCGTCTTGCCCTGGTCGAGAAATGCCTTGTAGCGCTCGCCATAGGCAAAGAGCGCCTGGCGGCTGGTGTCATCCAGGTCTTTCCAGAGACTTGGACAGGTATATTCAAATTCCATGGTATGGCTCCTTTCGCTTCCAGCCCGCGCCTGGCGGCCGGGGTGGAAATAGATGTAAAAACATGGTACAATCAGTATAGCATGAATTTGGGCCGGGGAACAGGTCCAGCCACTGGAGGAAGAACAATGAAATGGAGTAAGACGATCAATCTTGCGACAGCAGTGATCGATTTTGTGATGGCCGTGATCATGATGACCGTGGCCCTCAGCGCCCACAGTGTCCTGGCATTTGTGTTCGGGGTGATCTTTATCGGTATGGGCGTGTATTTCCTGCGCTACTACGAACGCCAGCGCCGTCTTGACAATATGACCCCTGAGGAGCGCGCCGAATTTTTCAGGAGCGGGGAAGGCATCCTTGTGCCTGGTGAGATGGAGCGCCTGGCTGCGGAGAAACAGGAGAAGGACGGCTACACTCATACGCCAAAACACTGAAACAGGCAATTTGCGAAAATCTTCACTTTGTATTTGCCTCTAATTTGTCATTTATGGTATAATGAACGGAGCCTAAAGGAGGGAGATCCCCGATGGTCCATTACTTATTACTGAGATTCAAGGAAGATACCCTGAGCGACAGTGTCATCGATGCTTTTGCCGATGGCTATGAATCTCTCGAAAAACAGCATGAAGGCATTGTCAATCCACAGGTCTATCGCAACATCGTCGGTCGTCCGGATAATATGGATCTGATGATCACTGTTGAGATGCGCAGCCTGGAAGATCTGAAGACCTTTCTGGAGAGCCCGGAGGTCGCCGAACTCCAGGAACGCTACAAGGACATCATCGAAGAACAATTCTCATTTGACCACAACTGAACATCATACAGGATCATACGCCCGTCTCAGGAGAGACGGGCGATTTTTTTCTTCAGTACAGACCGTTGTAAATGCTGCAGCGGTTTTTTGTTTTTCCTCTTGACAGGGACAACTGTCTACTGTATGATAAGTGTACTAGGAAAGCTAGTACACCTCGAACGAAACAACCGAAAGGAGGACCAGGCATGTTCCGTATCAACCAACGCAGCGCCCAGCCAATCTATGAGCAGATCCTCGAGAGTGTGGAGCAGCTCATCATCAGTGGCGTCCTGCTCAAAGACGAGCAGCTGCCGAGCGTGCGCGCGGTGGCAAAGGACCTCGCTGTGAACCCGAACACGATCCAGAAGGCTTACGGCCTGCTGGAGGAACGCGGCATCATCTATTCGCGGCCGGGACGCGGCAGTTTTGTTGCCGTGGCTGCCGAAGACCTGCAGGGCCGGCGGCTGCCGGCTGCCTACAGCCAGCTTGATGCGGCGGTGGACGCCCTGCGCGTTCTCGGCGTACCTGATGAAGACATCCTCGCGCACATTGCGGCGCGTTTCAAGACCCTGAAAAAAGGAGGCGGACAAGCATGATCACGATCGACAATGTCAGCAAACGATTTGAAAAACACTTTGGCCTGCGCGGCGTGCAGACGACCATCCCATCGGGCTGCGTCTACGGCCTCGTCGGCTCCAACGGCAGCGGCAAATCGACGCTCCTGCGTCTGATCGCCGGCATCTACCGGCCCAACAAGGGCACCATCACCATCGGCGGGGAGCCCGTTTATGAAAAGCCGATCGTCAAGGAAAAGCTCTTTTATATCTCAGACGATCAATTTACCGACCGTCACAGTTCCATCGCTCAGATGGCCCACTGGTACAGCCGCATCTATCCGAACTACGACATCAAAGGTGCGCTGGAGATGGCGGAGCGCTTTGGTCTCGATGCCAGGGCGCCTTTCAAGACGTTCTCCAAAGGGATGCTGCGCCAGGCGCACATCATCCTCGGCCTGTCGGCCAGACCGCAGGTGCTCCTGTGCGACGAGACCTTCGACGGGCTCGATCCGGTGAAGCGCCGCGCCGTCAAGCAGATCTTTTCGGAGCTGGTGATGGATGTGGGCACAACGGTCATCATCGCCAGCCACAACCTGCGCGAGCTCGAGGACATCTGCGACCAGATCGGTCTCCTGCACCAGGGCAAGCTGGTCTTTCAGCGCAGCCTTGACGACCTCGAGAGCGACATCTTCAAATTACAGACAGCCTTTAAGATGGTGCACCGCCGTGAGGACTTCGCTGCCCTCGAACCGGTCACCTTTGAACAGCGCGGCCGCATGATCTCCATGATCGTGCGCGGCAAGGAAGCGGAGATCGCCGCCAAGATCGATGCCATGCAGCCGCTCTACGCGGAAATGCTGCCGCTGACGCTGGAAGAGATCTTTATCACAGAAATGGAGGTGCTCGGTTATGACATCGACGAGATCTTACAATAACCTCGGCAAGAACGTGCGCGATCAGCTGCACAGGATGCGCAGCGCCATCCTCCTTCTCGGGGTGCTCTATCTGGCAGTGGGGCCGGTGTGGTTCTTTCTGCAGATGACGACTTTTTCGACTTACAGCAGCCTGCCGCTGCTCACAAGCCTTTATCTCGGCTATTTCACGCCGTTCTACTTTATGGCGCTGGCGCTGGGCACCGTTGGCGGCTTCTATGTGACACGTTATCAGAATGTGCCGCAGCAGTCGAACTTCTACCACAGCCTGCCGGTGACCCGTGCGGGGCTCTACAGCGCCCGCATCCTGGCCCTCGTGCTGGTGCAGGTCCTCTTCCTCATCGTTGTGACGATGGTGGATGTGGTCGTGACGCTGATGACGGCGCGCCATGTGAGCGCTGAACTGGCAGCGAACCTCTGCGGGGCAGCGGGACTGCATTTCTGCTATATCATGCTGGTCTTCGTGCTGGCGCTGGCGGTCTCGCTCTTTGCCGGCCAGCTCACCGCCAACACCGTCGGTCAGGTGCTGATGACCGCGGTGCTCCATCTCAGCGTGCCTTGCACCGGCGCAGTGCTGGGGGCTGTTGCAAGCGCCTTTTCCGAAACGGTGGGCCAGATCGGCCTTTTTGAGCACCTGATGCGCTTCAACATCCTCACTGGTTTCATGGGCACCATTGCCAGTGTGAATGACCGCCTGAGTGCGCTCAATCCATCCTTTGTGACAGCGGAGAATGCGGCGAACTTTGCACCGCAGCACCTCCTCTGGCCGCTCGTCACGACCCTCGCTTCTCTTGCCTTTGCACTGCTGCTCCTGGCAGGGTCTTATGCCCTTTACCAGCGCCGCGCCGTGGAAAAAGCCGGTGACACCCTGCTCGATGCACGTGTCGGCAGTGTCATCAAAGCCCTCTATGTCTTCCTCGGCGGCGTTGTCATCGGCCTGTTCTTCTGGGAAGTCGTGGGCAATACGCTGATCGGTTTCATCCTCGGGGCACTCATTGCGATGGTCGTCGTCCATCTCATCTGCGAGATGCTCTACAGCATGGATGTGGATGGGGTGCGCCGCCTCTACATCTAAATCCTTGTGGGGCTGGTGGTGGCCCTCTGTGTGAGCCTCGGCTTCCAGACCGGTCTCATCGATCTCGACAGCCGGCTGCCGGATGCATCGAGCGTCAAAGGCGCCGTCATCGCCTATGATGGCGAAAACGACAATGATTACAATGTGCACAGCGCCGAAGCCACGGACCCTGCCGTGATCGAAAAGGTCATGGCCGCTGCCAGCCAGGCCCAGGCAAAGAACCAGACCGATATCAACTGGGAGGAATCAGGCGGGCAGGACTTTACCAGTGTGACCCTCGCCTATGACACCCTCTTTGGCAAGAACACACGCAATTTCACCCTCCTCACCGAGGATGCGCAGGCCATCATGGCGCCGGTCTATGACGACAGCAAGGCACAGGCCGCCGCCTGGTCCAAGCTCAGCGCCGCCTCTGTCGATGACATCGCCGAGTGTTCGCTCGTGCCGAATTTTGGCAATATCTACGGCGGCTATGACACTTATCTCATCGAAAGCCGCAATATCTATGGCAACGGCGCGAACAACGTGCGCGACGAAGCCGATGGCCGCGCGCGCGCCGCAGAGCTCCTCGAAGCCCTCAAAGAGGACCTGGCCCAGCGCGACCTGGACGTCTACCAGAGCCGCATCCGCATGTCTGTCAATATGAGCATCCTGAGCACCAATGACTACGGCGAAGACCGCCTCTCCTGGGGCAATGTGTTCACCATCTACGAAGGCGACAAAGCGACCTGCGCGCTTTTGGACCAGTGGCAGGCAGAAGGCTTCCTCCAGGATGAAGCCACCCAGCTTCGGGAGATCTTAGGAAACAGTGAAGCCATCGTTTACGACCCTGCCCAGGGCAATGGGGAAGGCCGCATCGGCATCCTCGACACCGACGCCCTCGTCGCCGCCTATCTCGCTGGCGACCTCGTGGAGCAGAGCCAGGTGACACGTTTCGGCGTTCCAGTCCAAAAAGACATCTGCATCGATCTTCTTGACGGCGTCGCAGAGGATGAAACCAGCGCCATCCACGGCAGTTACTACCTGCGCGAAGGCGCGGACCTCGGACAGCTGACGTCGGAGAACGGATAAACACGGAAACGCACTGCAAAGGCAGTGCGTTTTTTTGTACCCCGGCGCGTTTTTATGTTTTCCGACCGGGCGATTATACCCACGATAAATGATTATGAAACAGATGTCATATTTTAGAGGGGCATTTTCTTGTCAATCGCGGCGGATGGTGATAAGATAATATCGGGAAAAGTGTCTGATAATCAATTAGGAGGTAGGCTGTTTTATGGAAATTCCAATGATCAATTTACAACAATACAATGAGATCGTTGATGATAAAGAAAAATGCTTCTTGATCTTTACCAAGCAGAAATGTTCTGTTTGCGCCCGTCTCATGCCAAACATGGAAAAGATCGCCGATGAGTATGCCGGTAACCCTGACATGCATTTTTATAATATGGAGATCCACGATCCAGATGCCCGCGCCCTCTTCAAGAGCTGGAACCTTGTTGGTGTGCCACAGACCTGCATCATCAACAACGGGGAATTCCAGGAAGCGCTGCCAGGTGCGCTGGACCCTAACATCTATCGCGACGAGATCAACAAGCTCCTCGGCATCCAGAAGAAAGGCTTCGGCGCCAAGCTGAAATCCCTCTTCGGCAACAAATGAGCAGAGAAATGAAGCGCCCCCCTCGCCGGCTTCGGCCAGCGAGGGGGGCTTTTTGTCTGTTCAGGCGAAGCAGGCATCGAGGGCAGAAATGAGCGCGTCCAGCAGCGGACGTTCGCCGGGGTCGCCGCAGTAGTAGATGCCGAAGGAGAGCGGTGCGGCGTCAGTCAGCGGGACCCTGACAATGCCCGGCAGGTCGGCCGCGAGAGGCGCCGGCAGCACGCAAACGCCAAAGCCTGCGTCTACCAGCGCTGAGGCGGCCTCACAGGAATCGGCGAGGTAGAAGGCGGATGGCGGCCGTTCGCCCATGAGCTGGCCCTGGAGGGCGGCGGTGCTGCGCGTGATGTGGGGCGGCGTGATGAAGACAAGGGGCGTTGTTTCGAGATCGGCGAGGGTGAGGCTGGCGGCGCTGGCAAGGGGATGGTCCGCCGGACAGAGGCAGACCAGCGGTATGTCGGCGAGGGGGTGGTAAGTGATGCGGGCGCGCGTCTCTTCGCAGAAGCCGATGACGGCATCGAAGTCGCCGTCGTCAAGGCGGCGGAAAATGTGCTGGAAGGGAACGATCTGCAGGCGGGGATGCAGCGTCGGGTGGGTCTGGCGCAGGGCTGCGAGGGCGTCTGTGAGGAGAAAGAGGGCCGGGGCAGCGCGTATCTTCGCGCTCCTCGACGAGGCGCCGGAAGTGGATGAAGGCCGGGTCACCCTTGTCAATGCCAGTGCGGACAGCCGCGGGGATCTCTCCGAATCGGCGCAGCGCACGGGGCTTTGGGCCTGGAAGCGCCGTGAGGCGGATGGGGCGGCTCAATACGTGCGGCTGGAAGGGGGCATCGTCTTCGAACACGTGGACTTCGGCTACAGCGCCGGCAAACCCGTGCTCCACGATATCAGCCTTTATACAAAGCCGGGACAGAAGATCGCCTTCGTCGGCTCCACCGGCGCCGGCAAGACCACCATCACCAACC